>CAYIVQ010000009.1:0-4016 GCA_964366905.1 uncultured Candidatus Saccharibacteria bacterium | reverse complement strand
TATTTCCTCATCGCCAGTCCCACCGCTACGGCAAATGACGGTCCTATTTCTTCCAAAACACTTTTCAACTCCGGCGGATACACCAACCCTTCAAATGGATTGCCTAAAGCCGATGGCATGCCGACTTGCTCGCGGAACCTGTTTAAAAGACCTGGCATCAGAGACGCTCCTCCGCTCAAAATAACATTGTCTATGCTTTTGCCGGTTTTATTGAAGTAAGAATTGGAGATCCGCTGTATTTCAATGGCAATGCTGTCAAGCACTTCAATAAGCGATTTCGCGCCGGACAACTGTCCGGGAGTTAAATCCAAACCGACGGTTTTTTTGCTTTGCTCCGCTTCAATAAAATCAGTCTTAGTCAATTCGCCATATGCTTTCGTAATATCCACTCCAGCCAGCTCAAAATTATGGGAAATTCTGACAAATCCATTGTCAACAATGCATAAATCGGTGGAGCGCGCTCCGATATCCACTATAAGAGTCGGTGGCTGAACGCTTTTTAACAATGCTCTCGCTAAAGCAAAAGTTTCAAGTTCAAGCGCGACAAGATCAAGGCCGGCAAGCTCAGCTATATGCTGATATTTATTTTTAATCTCATTTGGAATGGCGACCAGAAGAACCTCCATGTGTTTTTTTTGCCTGCTTTTGCCGTCATACGGCGACTGCTCCGCTCTCTGCGTTCGCGGGTTGTCGTCTTTGCCGTTTTTTCGCTCCTGATTTTGCTGCGCTGGCGACTGCGGCTGCTGCGCTTGTCTATCCCTTTCGCCGATTACCAGTGAATTTAAAAAAACTTCGCTGACCGGCACGGGAATATACTGCCTTGCTTCAAATTGAATGGCTTTTTCCAATTCATCTTTGGGCATAGGCGGCAAGTCTATGATGGTGGAAAATCCGGAAAAAACCGGCAAAGACATCGCCACTTTCTTTGTTGTGATTTTGGATTCCTCAAGAATTTTTTTCACCAGCATGGCCACTTGCTCATCTCGCATACGAAGCGAACTCGCCTGCCGGAATTCCATGGGCATGTGCTCAGTGAACAGCTTCACCTCGCCGTAATTTTCCAACTTGAATTTGTCTCTCACTTTGGAGAGCTGAACAACCTTAATGGAAGCAGTGCCTATGTCAATGCCTAAATAACTGGCGGGTTTGAAAAAATTAAAAAACTTCACAGATTAGATTTAAGAATTAAGATTTATGATTTAGGAATAAAAAACTGAAATTATTCTTAATTCGTAAATCCTAAATCTTAATTCTGTATTAAGGTTTTATCTCCTTAAAAGTTGGCTTTGGCTTGGAAACATTAAAAGGATTAATTGTGTCATTAAGCTCGCATGCACACGGTTCATTGCCCGCCACACCACACACATTGCCGGCATTATCCGTTACTTTCAATGAAATAGAAAACTTGCCGGAGCGGGGAAATTCAATTTGGGGAGTCCATGCCTGGCTGTTTGCTGGTGGAGTGCCGCTGTCTAATGTAGTAGTGGAAAACTGCCAAGTAAATTGAGCGTTTAAATCGCTGACTAGCGTATCAGCTTCGCGATTTGCCTCGCCGGTATATACTTCCGCCACCGGAGTGAATGTTACCAACTCCCCAGCAAACGGAGTTGGTTTGTCTTTAGTTATAGCTGTAATTTGCGGTCGCTGATGGTCTTCAGTATCAAAAAGATATTCATACGGCTTGAGCTCAAGCGGCCCGACTTTCAGATTATAATAAATGATTTTTTTCACATATCCGCTGACAGCGGTAATCGGTATAGAATATGCCCCGTTTGGAGCGTATGGCTGAACATTGAATGTAATCGAGCCTGAATCACATGTCGCGCCCAAAACATCAATAGGGTTGGGGGTGCAAGCGGAAGGCATAACAACATTCAGCCAACCAGGAACTTTATAATCCGGACTGTCGCCTAAAACAAAAGATACGGATTGCGCCGGCGTAGAGCTTGCCGTGATAGTGGCAACAGTGGTGGTGCTTTCTCCTTGCATCAATCTGGCGGAATCGCGGCTTAACTGGAACCCGAAATTAAACGGATCGCCGACTATGAGCAGAAAGTTTTTATTCTTCATTTTCCCGCCTCCCATTCCAATAATAGTAACATTGTAAGTATCCGATGGGACGCTGGAGCCGACGTGAAACGCAACAGCGGTCGCGCAACTTGGATCACTTTGACCGACATTCATGCAAGCGTTCGGCAAAAATTCAATATCAATGGAGCCTGAAGACGGCGTTGGGAATATGGACGCGCTGTAAGAAATACTGTCCGGTCCGCCCTGACGCCATGTGCTTGTGGCGAAAGTCAGAGTGGTGGTGGCGGCGTTTTGCGCCAAAATGCCTTCATAGCCTGAAAGCGCCATTGCAAAATCAAAAGGGTCGTTAACAGTTAAAGTAAAATCTTGAGTTCTTGGTGTGAGCGTTCCGGCGCGCGCTTCTATTGTTATCGGGTAAGTGCCAGTAGCAGCGGCAGCAGAAGCTTTAAATATTATTTGTTTCTGGCAAGTGGGGACGCATTCGTCACTGCCGCTTGGAAAACTATATGTAACACCAGGCGGCGGTAAAGATACCGATATTTCCGTCGTTGTGGCTGTCCCGGCTGTCAGTGAAATATTCGCCAATGAGTATATACTGCTCCCTCCTTTAACAGCGGTGCCGCTATTAGGACTTAAAAATAAATCAAACGCGAATCCCTGTCTTACTTCCAAAGAATACGATAAAAAGTACTGTTTCTTTGAGCTCTTGCCTTCAATGTTGATAAAGTAAGTGCCTATATTTGTAGTATCCGCGACATTAATATTTAAATTCAAGTTGCATGGAACCGACGCCGTGGGAGAACAATCCGCCACAGGGGGAGTAATGCCGATAGGCAACCCGGCAACAGTGATATGCACATTCTCGCCGACTGCGTTGGAAGTGATTAGATTGATTGGGATTGAAATAACGCCTCCCTGTTCAACCGAGCCGGAACAATCCGTACCGGAAGCGCACGGCGGAGAATCATAGCTCAAAGCAAAATCAAATGGACCGCTGACATTTAAATCGTAAATAACTGTAGCGGATTGGTTAGAAATCAATGAGTTTGCCCGTATCGTCACGCGATAACTCCCCGGAGTAACGGCGCTGGAAGCAGAAATTGAGGCGACTTTTGAACAAGTAGTGGTGGCAGAGCTTATTGGTCCGCAATCAGTGCTGGCAAAATCAACGGAAATAACTCCTTGCGCCGGAACTTTTTGCGCGCCGGTACCAGGGTCAGTAAATAAACTCGGGTTGGAAACAGAACTAAAACTGGAAAATCTTATAATTTCCGAGGCTCCGCTTTGGTGTGTAGCGGTTATTGTCACATTAGAGCTGTTGCCCTGAAACACTCCGCCAGAAACTGGGTTTGCCGAAAGCGTATACGCGATCGGGTCGCGGACTTTCAGGGTAAACGCCGGAGATACAGCCGCGGTATTTGACTGGTCGCTTAATCCATTGAAAGCGATATTATAATCTCCCGGGACCGCCGTGTTATCGGCGCTAAATACCACTTGCGCGGAACATCCGGATGGTTTCGGACGACAGCCGTTTGGAGAAATACTGACACCGACTCCGAAAGGAGTGGTTACCGGCGTTATCGAAACAAATTCATTAGCTCCGGAATTATAATTCACCAAAACATAAGCTGTGGTCGTGCTGATGTTTTTCACTATTTCCGCCGTTGTCGGATTGCTTAAAGACAGAGAATAATTAAGCGCTTGTTCAATAGCTAAATCAAATGATGCGGTCCGCCAAATATTTCCGGTGGTTCCGGCAATAGTAACGGTATAATTGCCGATACTCGCGCCAGCTGCGTTAATGTTTATGCCAAGTGCGCAAGTTGAACCGACGCCCCCTTGCGGCAAGCATGAGCTAGACGGCGTGAAGGAAATCGCCGGCGCGCCGACAGACGGCGAAATGGAATAAGAAAAACTTACCGGGGTGTCTCCACTTGAAGCCAACCCGCTTGCGACAGACGCGACCGCCTGCGCGATATTATTTG
>CAYIVQ010000008.1:19870-26143 GCA_964366905.1 uncultured Candidatus Saccharibacteria bacterium | reverse complement strand
AATATTCGGAGCAAATTCAGACGGCCTATAAGCCGGATTTTGTGTCCGCGTTTGACGGCGGCGGCAATCATTTATCTTGCTCCGACATTACTGTCGGAATCTTTGCGACTACCTTATCCCGCTCAAGATCTTTGAAGTGGGATAAATCTGTCTTGCACCCGGTAAGGATTTGGCCGTTTCATTCCCGTAGTTGCCAGCGGGACTCGCCCTGCCAAGCATAAAGCTTTGCCGGGTGGCTTTGCCCTTTCGGACAAAACCGTTTCTGTTCGCACCTCTAGGGTTGCCCCTGACGGTTGTTAACCGCTACCATTTTATCCTCCGATAAATCAGAGGAGAGTGTCCGGACTTTCCTCTCATTGCTTGCAAGCAAGCAAAAAGCGATTGCCCAACCATCTGAAATTTGCTCCGGATATTAAGATTTAAAGAACACTGCAATTATATCTATTTGTCAAGAAAAGTCAATTGCTTGTCCAGCGCGTGATTGAGCGCTGTGTCAGCAAGTTTGTTTTGCTCGCGCGGAATATGAGTGAAAGACACTTTCCTGAAATCAGTTTTAAGATTCCAAACTTCTATGAAAAGCTCTTGTATGTGCTTGGTCGAGAGCTTATATTCTCCGTTTAATTGTTTGCAGGCAAGCTCCGAGTCCATACGCATTTCTATTTCCATATCTTTAACCTTGTCTTTACCATAAAGCGCTTTGGCTTTTTTTAGCGCGAAAATAATCGCTTTATATTCGGCTTCGTTGTTGGTGCCGTCTTCCACTCGCTCGCCGTAGGTTTTTAAAACTTCCCGCGTTTCGCCATCAACAAAAACCGCCCCAATGGCCGAAGGGCCGGGATTGCCTCTGGAGCCGCCGTCGGTATAGATAATTAATTTATTCATTGCTTTTTTTTATATCTTTAAGCTTCAGCTGTAATTCTCTCGTGCCGTTCCACTCATTGGCTTCCAGTTCAAACACAATGTCAACCTTATCGCCTATCTTATTATCAATTATTCTATCAGATAAACCAAACCCGATGCAATCAAAAAATTTTATCGCGCCGTTTCCCAGCGTTGACTTCAATTTCATCTTCAAATGATCTTCTTTTTTGCCTACAGCTTTAAACGACGCGATACTCATGTCTTTCATTATAAACACCGGCTTTTTATTGCCTTCTCCATATGGCTCGAATTGAAGCAGCCAATCGAATAGCTCCCAATCGACATCATCAGCTCTCAACTCGGCATCAATCTGAATAACCGGTTTGAGTATCTGCCCTTCCAGATTAATCTCGGCAAATTCCAGCAAATACTTTTCAAAGTTATTCAATTTTTCAGGCGATATCGCAAACCCGCCGGCTCGGGGATGTCCGCCGAACTCCATAAGCAAATCGGGAAATTTTTCTTGGCAATATCTCATTGCCTGCACCACGTGAAAACCCTCTATCCCGCGGCACGAGCCTTTGAAATGCCCGATTGCTCCGCCATAAATAAATGTCGGCCGGCCGTATCTGTCAGTCAGCCTGTTGGCAACCAGGCCGACAACACCGGGAGGCCACGCTTCTTTGCCTTTAAATATTACCGCCGGCAGACTGTCTTTGGCCTTCGATTCTTTAAGCTCAACTTCGATTTCTTTAAGTATTTTTTCAACCAAATCCCTTCTTTCATTATTAAGATCCTCCACTCTATCCGCGAGCTCTTTTGCCGCGTCTTTGTCTTGAGCGACTAAAAGTTCAAATGAAGTAGTCGCGTGCGCCATGCGGGAAGTGGCATTGATTCTCGGCGCCACGAGAAAAGCGATGGTCTCCGAAGTGATTTTATCGGTCGCGGTCTTTCTGAAATGATTAGCAACGCGATTAGTTGGCATACTCAAGAGCATTTTTAGTCCGATTCTTTTTGTTTTCTCCAATACGATCAAGCCGTATTTAACCATCGTCCTGTTTTCGCCGAGAAGCGGTACCATATCCGCGATAGAAGCGATGGCAACCAAATCCAACAGCCATTTTTCAAAGCCTTCTTTAACATCCGCGGTTTTCGCGAAATCGGTTGTTAAAAGAGCGTGAGCCAGTTTGAAAGCGACCCCGGTAGCGCAAAATAATTTGAATGGATATTTCTCTCCATCCTTTTTCGCATCGATGATGGCGTAAGCCGCCGGAACTTCAGGAGGCACAAGATGATGGTCTACTATGATAACATCGATGCCGTGCTCATTGGCGAAATCAACTTCGTCTTTGTCGGTCACGCCGCAATCAACCGTAATAATCAAGCCGACTTTCTGCTTGACGATTTCCGCCATTGCTTTGCGATTCAAGCCGTAGCCGTCGCTGAATCTGTCCGGAATATAAATATCAAAATCCGCGCCGAGAGCGGATAGGGTATTGTGCATGACTACGGATCCGCACACGCCGTCCGCGTCATAATCTCCGTAAATTATTATTTTTTCTTTATCGCGAATGGCGGTTATGATTCTGTCCACCGCTTTCGCCATTTCATCAAACAGATACGGATCTTGGAGATGAATTCCGTAATCGGAATTGAAAAATTCGTCTATTTGTTCTTGAGTTTTCAGTCCTCTGTCATATAAGAGCTGGAGCACAACAGACGGATACTCCGGGAATTCAGAGAAAAAATCCGGTGGCGCTTTTTCTTGTAAAAGCCAATCTTTCATTCTAAATAATGAGTCCCTTCGCCCTTAATTCCTGTTTTGATTGATCCATTGTCATCATGCCGTCTTTAGCGCCGATTTGCATAACGGAAACTATGCCGGCCAAATGGTTTTCTCTTATCAGATTGCTGGCCGCCGGCGTATTGACCATAATTTCCCATGCCGCCACTCTTTCCCCTCCGCCTTTTCTTGGAAGCAACTCTCTGGAAACGGCCGCAACTAAAATATTGGAAAGCTGATTGAGAATTTGCTGGACTTGATTAGGAGGGAATATATTCACTATTCTCTCCACCGCCTCCACGGTCGAAGCGCTGTGTATCGTACCAAATACCAAATGGCCGGTTTCCGCGGCGGTAAGCGCTGTGGCGATTGTTTCCTGATCCCGCATTTCACCGACCATAATAACATCCGGATCCTGCCGAAAAGCCGCCCGCAAAGCGTCATAAAACGAAGGACTGTCCAAGCCGATTTGCCTTTGTTCAACGACAGAAAGTTTTTTTGGATATACGAACTCAATCGGATCCTCAATGGTTATGATATGCGCTTTTTTCTCCTGATTAATCATATTAATAACAGACGCGATTACCGATGACTTACCGGACGCGGTAGAACCGGTCAACAAAACCAGCCCTTTTTTCAAT
Organism: uncultured Candidatus Saccharibacteria bacterium; assembly: GCA_964366905.1. GTDB lineage: Bacteria > Patescibacteriota > Minisyncoccia > GWC2-36-17 > WO2-46-25 > CAYIVQ01. Next base: position 22,858 of record CAYIVQ010000008.1, on the reverse strand, counting down.
TGAGAAAATTTATAGATCGTCGGATGAAAGCCTAAAAATTGCGGCGTGGGAATTATACTTGAAATGATGCGGATGGAAAGCGCGAACATCCCCTGCTGAAGATGGATATTGGTTCTGAATCGATTGCCCCCATAAGAATAAATAATATCCGCTTCTTTGCCTTGCGCCACTCTCTCCCGTATTTCGTCGGTTGGGATCATGCCAAAAACAAACTCCGCCAGATTTTGCGGATCTATGTCTTCATGAGCAAGCCGTTCAAGTTCGCCTTCGATTTTTGCCGCTGGCGGCTGACCGGCAATCAAATGAATATCGGATGCTCTTCTTGAAACTCCGATTTTTAAATAATTGTGAAAAATATCCGGGATTTCCATAAAACCAATGATAAATGCAAAATGATAAATGACAAATTAGAAAAGAAATGAGAAAATATTTATCATTTATCATTCTTCATTTTTCATGTCTTTTTATTAGCGCTTCTATCCCAGGCATCGGTTCGCCGCTTAAAAATTCTAGCATAGCGCCTCCACCCGTGGATATAAAATCAATTCTATCAGATAAGCCGAGTTTGTCTATAACGGCTATGGAATCGCCTCCGCCGATAACTTTAAACGCGTTGCTTTCGGCAACCGCTTTGGCGAAAGCCGCCGTTCCTTCGGCAAAATTAGGCAATTCTGAAAACCCCAATGGACCGTTCCAAATTATCGTTCCGGCAGATCTGGCAACTTCGGAAAAAAGTTCAATCGTGTCCGGACCGATATCTAAAATTATTTCATCGTCCCCGACTTTCCCGACTCCGACTTTTTTTGTCCGAGCATTTTCTGAAATTTCATCCGCGACAATAACGTCCACCGGCAGATGCAGCTTTGGCGAAGTCCAATCCAGGCCATCGGCTTCAATTTCCAGATTTTTGCCAATCTGCGATTTTCCAATGGCAATGCCTTTGGCATGCAACACAAAATTACCGACAATCCCGCCAAGCAAAATATTGTCAGATTTATCAAAAAACCTTTTTATAAGTTTTATTTTAGTTTCAATCTTGCCGCCTCCGACAGCCATCACAAGCGGTTTTTTAGGATTCTCATAAGCGCCGCGCAAAATTTCAACTTCTTTGGCGAGCAAGAAGCCGGCATAAGACGGAAGAAACGATGCGATAGCGGACACGGAAGCATGGCTTCTGTGAGAAACTGAAAACGCGTCATTGACATAAACATCAGCCAGCTTCGCAAGCTCCGCGGCGAAATTGCTATCGTTGGCTTCTTCTCCTTGATGAAAACGGAGATTTTCCAACACTAAGATGTCGCCTGTTTTCATTCGCTCAACCGCTTTTTCCGCTTCTTCGCCGACGCAATCAGAAACAAATTCAACGGGATATCTCAAATCTTGAGCTAAACATTCGGCGATCGGACGCATGCTGAATTTTTCGCGTTCTTTTATATTATTCATGCTGTCTTCCGGCGGTCTACCAAAATGGCTGGCAATAATCACTTTTGCTTCGTTTTCAAGCAGATACTCAATTGTCGGTAACGCGTGTTTAATTCTGAAATCATCAGTAATTTTTCCGGCAAATGTGGAAACGTTGAAATCAACCCTCAAAAGGACTCTTTTGCCTCGCACATCCGCTTTATCTATTGTGTTCAACTGCATATGACTGTATTATAACACATAATCACGCATAATACATATGGAAACACAGCAAATCAAACTTCGGAAAAACATCGTTATTCTCGGCGCCGGATTTGGCGGAATAACTTGCGCGCTGCAACTGGAAAAACTGATGCGCCGGCAAAAATCGCTTTTCAAAGAATATAATATTGTCCTGATAGACAAAAACAACTATCATCTCTACACGCCGGCGCTTTATGAAGTGGCGACTGCCGCTACAGACGATGCTTCCCCAATTAATTTGAAAAAGGCAATCGTCACCCCCATTGAAGAAATACTGAAAAACAAGCGCATTAAATTTATTCAGGGAAAAATCGCGAATGTCAGCGCTCAAACAAAAACAATTTATTTCGACGACCACACTTCATTTAATTTTGAATACGCGGTGTTCGCTCTGGGAGCGGAGCCGGCATATTTTGGCATACCGGGATTGAAAGAAAACTCCATTCCATTAAAATGGCTGGAAAATGGGATAGAAATAAGGAGTAAAATAAGACGGAAATTCGGAGAGAAAAAAAGCGGCGATAGCTTTAATATTATTATCGGCGGAGGCGGACCGAACGGAATAGAATTTTCCACGGAATTAATCGGTTATCTCCGCAGATTGAGCCGCCAACCAGACAAAAAAATAAATTATAAAGTTACCATAATAGAAGGAGCGCCGAATATTCTTCCAGGATTTGATGATAAAGTTATCGCGAAAGCGGCAAAACGGCTTAACGCATTCGGGATAGAAACAAAAGCGGGCTTTGTCATCTCCAGAGCAAACGAAAACTCAGTTCAGATAAATAAAGTTCAGCCGGAAAATTCTCCGGCCGGCAATGTCCATACTCTCGCGCAAGACTTGCCTTTTGACGTTCTCGTTTGGTCCGGCGGAGTGGATGCCAATTCGCTTTTGAAAGCCGCCGCGTTGAAACTGGAAAAACGCGGCAGAGCGGAAGTGAGTCAATCGCTGACTTGCGCTTCTCCAAATCCGCATCTGGATATTGCCGAAAAAATTTATGCCATTGGCGACAATGCTTGTTTTTACGACCCTGTTTCCAATCGGCCGATTCCAGGTACCGCCCGCGTAGCCATAGAGCAGGCAAAGATCGCCGCCGAAAATATATTTAGAGATCTAACCGGAAAGCAGAAAATAAAATACCGGTGCAAAACTTATCCGTTCGCCATCCCGATAGGCGGCAAATACGCGATATGCAAATTTGGCTCGCTGACAATATCGGGTTTTCTCGGCTGGTCTACAAAACAATTTATAGAACTTTATTATCTTTTCTCAATCACCGATAACTGGAACGCCTTCTGGCGCTGGGCAAGAGGAGTTGAGAT
>CAYIVQ010000008.1:10280-19770 GCA_964366905.1 uncultured Candidatus Saccharibacteria bacterium | reverse complement strand
TATCGGTGGAGGCTTTACCGACGAGGACGCCGTCTATGCCGTCTTGATTGACGAAATCGGCAACATTGGTGGCGTTGACCGATCCGCCATAGAGAACTTTGAGAGCGGCACCAATTTTAGCGCTATATATCTCCGAGACAACTTTTCTGATATAAATCGCGGCGGAAAGCGCGTCGTGCGGTGTATCCGGCACACCTGTGCCTATCGCCCATATCGGCTCGTATGCCACGACTAAATTTTTAAGTTGAATGGGGTTAATCCCCGCCAAGCATTGCTTAACTTGTTCGCCGACTGTCGCCGGAACAGACTTTTGATCTTCCCTTTCCCGCTCGCCGACGCATAAAACGACTCTGATCCCGGCCGAAAGCGCGGCTTTAACTTTTTTATTTATCACTTCATTTGTTTCGCCGGCGTGCATCCTCCTTTCGGAGTGACCCAAGATCACATATTTCACTAAAAAATCATCAAGCATATCCAAAGTGATTTCACCGGTATAAGCGCCTCGCCTTTCCCAAAAAATATTTTGCAGTCCGAAAGAAAATCTTTTTGACCGGCTTTTTTGCAAATCCGCCAAGAAAACGGCCGGCGGACACAAAACCAGCTCAACTTCCTTTGAGATTTTCTGCTTCATAATTTCCGCGATCAGCTCTTTTGCCGCTCTCTTGCCGGTAATATACGCTTTCCAATTTGCGATAATCAGCTTCATAATAAATTCATTATACCAAAATAAAACATAAAACTAAACCCGTAATATTAATTTCGTCCATCTGTTAAGCTATAGCTTAACAGATGGACGAAATAAATAGATATTGATTGTTTGGATTATTTTGCTGTTTTCTGCCTATCCAGATAACTTTGCAGTATAATCGCCGCGGCGGATTGGTCGATCTTTTCTTTGCCAGCGCCCATATTAAGCGCGGATTTTGTAGAAAAAATTTCATTTTCTTTTTCTATTGGTATGGCTATATATTGTTTGAGAGCTTCCGCGAACTCAAGAGTTTTTCGCGCTTGTGCCGATTGACCGCCGGAAAAAGAAACGGGAACGCCGACAATGATTTTTTCAATTTTTTCCTCCGCGCATATTTTTTTAATTTCATCAAAAATCTTTTTCGTGTTTGGCAAAACAGCACGCGGGAACGCGAAAACGCCACCTTCATCCGAGACGGCAATACCCACTCTTTTATCGCCATAATCAACGCCCAAGAATTTCATATTCAAATCACACTTCATAAAATGGGATAAATCTGATATTTGTTTTCTCTATCTGAATATCTTGCTTTAACGAAAGATTAATTACCCAAGCTTCCGGCGGTTTATATTTTTTAATAAAAGCTCTCATTGATTTCTCTACTGACGGCGCTTCCAGGTCTTTATATTTAACTTCAATCGGAATAATTTCTTGCCCTTTGTTTATAATAAAATCAACCTCGGCGCCATCTTTGCTGCGCCAAAAACGCAACGAAGCGGCGCTTGATTCAATTTTTTTAGCAAGCAAATAAAAAATAAGGTTTTGAAAAAGAAAACCGCCGTCAGACGGCCCTTGCGTCGCGGCGCCAAAAATTCCAGCCGCGTAATTTCTCAATCCTAAATCGGAAAAATAAACAATCGGTGATTTTACAATCTCCTTTCTTTTGTTTCTAAAATAAGGCGGCAACAATTTGATGACAAATGTTTTCTCCGCGTACCATAGATAATTTTTGATTGTCGCCAAAGACACGCCCAATGTTCCGGCAAGTTCCGAATAATTAACTAGATTGCCGACCTGGCTTGCTAAAACCTTTGCCATACCGGAAAAAGCGTCAACTTTGTCAACATTCAGCAAATAAGAGATATCCTTTTCAAGATAACTTCTAAAAATCTCGTCAATAATTTTCTTTTTCTCGGCGAGCGTCTCTTCCAGGATTACTCTCGGATATCCGCCAAAATTCAAATATTCCGCTAAAAACTGCCTCATCTTTTCTTGTTCAACATTAAAAAATTGCCGCAAATTGTTTTCGTATTTGTAATCCGTTTTAAAATCTACAAACTCATCAAACGATATCGTATTTAACTCAAAAATTCTTTTTCGTCCGGCAAGAGATTCATGAATTTTTTCTTTTAATTCCAGACTACCCGAACCTGATACTATGAATTTATACGGCAAATTCATATCATAAATCCCCTTCAAAAAGACTCCGGCATTTTCTTTGCGCTGAATTTCATCGATGAAAACATACCCATTTCCTTTGCCGATTTCCAACTCAATTTTCCGCAATAATTTTTCTTGCGAAACAAAATGATATCTATCGGCCTCAATATCAAGATTCAAGAAAACTGTTTTCGCGCCTTTTACATCTAAATACCGCTTAAGCAAAAACATAACGGTCGTTTTACCAGCTTGCCTCGGTCCGGTTATTAAGGCTATTTCTTTTTTGCCAAGATGGTCCTTTAACTCTTCGAAAATGTATCTTTTTATCATATACTTATATTATAGTCCGAGTTTTTTGAATGTCAAGTGTGAAAATAATCGCTAACAATTTTACTCTCTTGACAAATTTTTGACATCTTACAAAAAATTTGTTATTATATAATTTAATTAGCAAATCATAGTATAAGACCTTTAACATTTTAATAACAAACCAATTTAGGAAAGGGGGCGCGCCATGCGTACCGAACGGAAAAGGTTTCAATCGTTTTTGTTGTTGATTGTCAGTTGCGTATTGCTCTTCACCGGTTTCGGTTGCGGAGGCGGACAAGCGGCCTATTCATCAGATTCCGGCCAATCGGGCCAAAACAATCCCCCTCCCCCGATAACAGACTTGTTGTCCAACCCTCCGCCCCCAGCTCCCAACTGGATGTCTGTTGTTCCTTCAACCAACCAAGTATTTCTTGATTGGTCTGATGAATCCTCCAGAGAAGACGGATTCATAGTATTTAGAGACGAGATGGAAATAGCCCGCACAACTAGAAATGACAGCAAATACACGGATGCCGCTGTTTCCCCTGGAACTACTTACACTTACGCCGTGGTTGCTTACAACAAAGAGGGGGGTAATGTTTCTGCGGAAAGGGTTGTGACAACTTTGCCTTTGCCTCCAACAGCTCCGAGCAATCTTGCGACTCAAGTTGATGCGACGGGAGTTACTCTAAGCTGGACAGATACACCCGATGAAGACGGATACCGAGTGAAAAAAGGCGGGGCAATCGTCCAGACTATGCCTGCCGATGTGACGAGCTGGAAAGATACGGTTGTGACAGCTGGAGCAACTTATTGCTACGCCATCACTGCTTTCAACCAAGGGGGTGAATCTCCTCAATCAATCCAGCAGTGCGGGACAGTGCCTTATCCGAACACTCCGCCAATTCTAAACATTTGGTATCCTTTAGAAGGAGAGCTGGTATATAAGTTAACGAGGGTGAGAGTATGTTATGGAGATGATGATTCGTCCCTGAATATCAGAACATTTATCAATAATATTGAGCAAGCAAGAACAGAGGTGCAAACTTCAACTTCATGCCAATGGCTTGAAATTGATTTTACCGGTTATCCTGAAGGAAATCATGCTGTTGAAGTAGAGGTTGCTGATTCGCATGGAGCCGTATCAACCAAACAAGTGGGCGTGCATGTTAACTACGCGGAGCTGGAGAAGAAGGCGATAGATTTTTTATATTACTTCTCAAGTTATGGGCCGGTTAATTCCGCGCATGGAGCAGTAAGATGGCAATCTTTGCCAATTAAGGTGGAAGTAAGCCCGGCGTTTCCTGTTAAAGCTTTTGAGCATATACAAAACGCTGCCAACTATCTGACAAAATATACTGGCATACCTTTTGAAGTAATAATGAGTGACATCGCTATAGATTATACAACGATTGATGGCTGGTGGTGTACTGCTCATCCTGACTGGATAGTAAGCAAGCATATTATTTACATAGACCCGCGAGATTCAAGTTTAGGATATGCAGCTACTTGTAATAAAATCCAGTCAAATATTTATCTTGTTCTAAGCTCTATTATTGATATGCCGTATAATGATTTGGAAGGCATGCCGTTAGTGTTTGAAAGAATAATGGCGCATGAACTAGGACATGCCTTGCCGGTAGGCGGAATGATGATACATGAAACAGGAGAATACCTCATGTCTCCAAAACTAATTGACCGCGTCTCTCCAGAAATGGTCAGGGCGATGGAAAAACTGTATTTTGAAATGCAACCGGGAGATTCTATCCCTGTTCCCGCTCCTTAAGCAAAAACTCAAAAGGGCTGAAACGAAAATCGTTTCAGCCCTGTTTTTTATGAGAGCAAAATTCTTAAATACGGAAAAGGCTCCTGACCCCATTCTCAAGTTTTCGCCTCTCGCCTGAGATGACGCGTGCCATGGAAAAACTTTACTACGAATATAATCCTGGCGATCATATCCCGACTCCTGCTCATTTCACCATTGGATATATATCCTCTTGGTGACTCAAAAGGGCTGACGAAAAATCGTCAGCCCTTATTTTTTAAACTTGCGATCCTACGAGAAAGTCCTGTCTTGCTGTAAACCAAATAGATTTAAACAATAAATTTCCGATAATTATCTTTGTTGATTAATTCAATATCGCTCTCCGGATAGGCTTCTAGAAACGGCTTTGGAAATCTTATCTTATCTTTTTTTAACTTAAACTCAAAGGCAAAAAGTTTCCCATTGGTTTCTTCCAGGTAATCAATTTCTTGTTTTTGTTTTGTTCTCCAAAAATAAGATCGCGCGTCAATGCTATTGTTATTATTGCGTTTCAAGCGTTCGCTAATCATAAAATTTTCCCACAATACCCCCGCATCCTGCCTCAAACTCAAAGGATTTAAATTATTTATTAAAACATTTCTTACGCCCAGATCGTAAAAATAAATTTTGCGCAATTTTTTCAATTCGCTTCTTAAATTTCTGCTAAAAGGATTGAGGCGAAATATAACAAATGCCTGCTCCAAAATTTTTATGTAAGACGCTATCGTATTTTTATCAACGCCGACTAAATTAGAAAGTTCGTTGTATGAAACCTCGTTGCCTATTTGCAAAGCCAATGCTTGCAGTAACTTTTCCAACACCTCCGAATTTTTAATATTTTGATACTGCAATACGTCTTTATAAAGATAACTTTTAACTAATTCTTTTAATTCCCTTTCCGCGCCGGATTCCGCCAGCGCGACCCCGGGATACATTCCAAACACCATCATTCTTTCCAGCAAACGATCTATTTCTATGTCAGAATAAATATTTTTTAATTCTTCCAGTGAAAACGGATAAAGATGGTATTCGTGTTTCCTGCCGGTCAGCGGCTCGGCAACTTTATTTGACAATTCAAAAGAAGATGATCCTGTGGCGATGATTTGTATTTTTGGGAAATTATCAATAAGCAATTTCAAGGTTAGGCCGATATTTTTTACTCTTTGCGCCTCATCCAGCACAATCAATTTTTTATCGCCTAGAAATGCTTTCAGCTCCGTTGATGTCTTTTCAGTTAAAGCACTCCTAATGTCTGGTTCATCACAATTAAAATAACCTGAATCCCCAGAATGCTTCTCTAAAATTGCTTTTGCCATGGTTGTTTTGCCAACTTGTCTGGCACCATAGATAACTACAACCTTCCCTTTAAACAAAGATTCTTCCACATTTTTTTGTATAGTTCTATTTATAATCATAACTTTTGATGAATGTATTATCCTAATTATATATTATTTAGGTGAATTGTCAACAATTAAAGGGCTGAAACGAAAATCGTTTCAGCCCTGTTTTTTATGAGAGCAAAATTCTTAAATACGGAAAAGGCTCCTGACCCCATTCCCCATTCCCCTTCTCTATTCCTATTTTTTAATGAAACTTTTGACAAAACCGAGCAATTCTCTGTATGCCAACTCCGATTCCTGAATAAAATTTTTAATATGAGCAAAGCGAATATCGAGATATTCGTGAGCTAAAATATTACGCAATTTAGCGAATCTGGCGAGTTTTTCCGCAATATCCTCCTTGAAATCATCAACCAATGACAATTCCTTTAAAACTTCGCGGTATGTCTGAGGAATTCTTTTTTTCTCCGAAGCCAAAATAATTTTAGCTATGTCAATGGAAGAATTAACTATGTTTTCCGCCCAGCGCTCCGCATTTCTGCGCATTGCGGCATCGGATTCATAAATCTTTTGATTAAGTGAAGTAAAAACCGGATATTCATTGAGTTCCGTTTCTAAAAAGTCAGCTATTCTAATCAAACGATCACGATCAATGTCCGTAAGCGAGCGCGACCGTTGCTTGATTGCCCAAAAATCAGATGTAAACTCGCGAAAATATTCAGCCGCTGAACTAATATTTAAAAAAAATCTGAGATACATCGCGTAATCTTTAATAGTAATCGGAACGCCTTCGCTGATGACGGTAGCGGCCAGCGTGGCTGGAGCGCGATTTAATACGACAAAATCAGTTCTTGCGCCAACGATGTGTTCCACATCGCCCCAAATCTTATCTTCTTTATCATGATACACTTGAGTTTCTTCCCACTCCAATTCTTTGCCTTTAGGCGTGAAATACACGGCAATATCAACATCGGACTCAGTTGTTGCCGTCCCTTTAACCGCTGAGCCAAAAACAAACGCCATGACAATGTCTTCTCTGTCGGAAAAGTATTTTTTGAGTTGTGTGATCTTTTCTTTATCCATAATGAGCATAATCATATCACGCTCGCATATCATTGTAAAATAAGATAACGATAACGGGGTCAGGAGCCTTTTTTTGGTCTCCCGGGATTTCTTAATGTTGGCGTTAAATTAAATTTATCAATCATTTTGCGCGTCCAGTTATCATTTCCATATGGCTTGCTTTTATTGACACAATATCGTAAAGATTCTAACTCCGCACTAGTCTGTGATGCGTTTACAAAATCAATATAGTCGTGTGGCATATCAATAGGCCAGAATGACAATAATTTCTTCTCTTTAACGCTCCCATTTTCTCTTCTGTGCAAACTTGACCATCTCCAATGCTCCGCTTTTTTAACCAGCGTAGCCCTTAATGCATTTCGTTCCACATATCTGAATAATTGCAAGAGGTATTCATTTGTCTGTATAGGAAATGACTTGTATCTTCCTTGATAGAGATGCCCGGAACCGATAGTTTTATGCTGTGAGTGCCATCGTTGCGTATGAGTCATGGAAAGCCACCGCATAAATATCTGCAAATCTCCGTCCGCGATGGGATACAAAACCAAGTGCCAATGATTTGGAATAATGCAATATGAGAGGACCCTCATATTGAATTTTTCTTTTGCCTCCTCTAAAACTGTTTCAAAGAGTTGGTAATCTTTATCTGTGTTAAATATGCGCAAACGCGCATTCGCGCGGTTGATAACATGATAAACAACATCTCCAATGTCAATTCGTTGTATCCTGGGCATGGGGTAATTATATCATTGTCTTTATTTAAAATAAAGGCTCCTGACCCCGTTTTCTGATTTCATGATTAAAATCTTTGGCTGTTTGAAAATAATCCGGGAAAACAGAGTAATTTAGAATTTTATTTTGCGGACGAATAATCCCTATATAATCTAAATGGCTTGAATGTTCGTAGTTTGCTAAAAAGTTTCTAGCCCTTTCCTTATTTATAATACCATTCTCTTTCCACTCTGGATAAATTAACTTCACAGGATTGAGGTGGAGATATGAAAAAAGGTATTTGAGATAACGATCTTCTCTGGCATGCTCAAATTTATATGGCCCCTCGTACAAAGCTCCTCTGCGATGCGATCTTTTATTGAAATACATTGTATAGGCAGTAAGCAATCTTTGCATAAACATACTTATGCCGCCTTCCTGAATTTCTTTTAATATTAAGTGAAAATGATTAGGCATCAAACACCAAGCGCCAATTGCGATTATTTGTTCGCCGCGTTCGATATTAAATAATTCGATGAGATTTTTAGATTCAAAATTACTAATATGAATTGGCTTGGTGCTGTTGCAGACATACAATAATACAGCAAAACGGAGATAATCTTTTTGAGTTAAAAATATTTTGCGTCGATCCACGCCACGACTGTAACAATGATAATACTCACCTAAAGAAATATTTACTATTCTAGACATGTAATCATTATATCAATGCAAATAAAAAATGGCAAGGCAAGGCCTTGCCATAGGCATCGAAACGGGAACGCCAACAATGATTTTTTCAATTTTTTCCTCCGCGCATATTTTTTTAATTTCATCAAAAATCTTTTTCGTGTTTGGCAAAACAGCACGCGGGAACGCGAAAACGCCACCTTCATCCGAGACGGCAATACCCACTCTTTTATCGCCATAATCAACGCCCAAGAATTTCATAATTTAATGTCAGAATATCCCAATTTTACTCTCTTGACAAATTTTGACATATCCCAATAAATTTGTTATTATATAGTTTAATACAGCTCAATACAGACCTTTAACATTTTAATATAAACCAACTTAAGAAAGGAGGTGCGCCATGCGTACCGAACAGAAAAGGTTTCAATCGTTTTTGTTGTTGATTGCCAGTTGCGTATTGCTCTTCACCAGTTTCGGTTGCGGAACTGGAGGCGGGCAAGCGGCCGCTCCATTTGATGATTCAAACCAAAACAGCCCTCCCCCGCCAATAGTGGATTTATTGTCCAATCCCCCTCCTCCTGCCCCAAACTGGGTATCAATCGTTCCTTCAACCAACCAAGTATCTCTTGATTGGTCCGATGAATCATCGAGAGAAATTGGATTCATCGTATTAAGAGACGACATAGAGATAGCGCACACCGCTAGAAACGACAGCAAATATCTGGACACTGCCGTTTCTCCGGGAACCGCCTATCGTTACAAAGTGGTCGCGTTCAACAAGGAGGGTGGCAATGTTTCTCTGGAGAAAACTGTGACAACGCCAGCTTTACCAGTTCTCCCTCCGTCCGCTCCGAGCGGTTTTGCCTTCCAATCTAACTTAAATGAAATTACTCTTTTTTGGACAGATAATTCTAGCAATGAGGATGGATTTAGAATTGAGAGAGACGGCTCGGTCATCGCGACTGTTCCGGCCAACGCTATCAGTTATACAGACACTTCTGTTTCGGCTGGCGGCAGTTATTGTTATCAGATAACGGCTTTTAACTCCGGAGGTATAGGTTCTATTAGCCAGACATGTATCGCAATCCCACCAATACCAATCCCCCCGCCATCCGCTCCGAGCAATCTTTCCGCTCAAGTGGATTCCAGCGGAGTCGCTCTTTCTTGGACAGACAACTCAAACAATGAGGATGGGTTCAAGATTGTGAGAAATGGCGCGGTTATCCAGACTGTTTCGGCAAACACTGCTTCCTATAGAGACACCGCCGTATCAGCCGGAGTCAATTATTGCTATCAGATAATAGCTTTTAATTCTGGGGGAATGAACTCCGCCAATCAGGCATGCATCAATATTCCGACCCCGATCTCCTCCCCGCCATCCGCTCCGAGCAATCTTTCCGCTCAAGTGGATTCCAGCGGAGTCGC
>CAYIVQ010000008.1:7162-10180 GCA_964366905.1 uncultured Candidatus Saccharibacteria bacterium | reverse complement strand
AGACACCGCCGTATCAGCCGGAGTCAATTATTGCTATCAGATAATAGCTTTTAATCAGGGTGGGGCGAATACTACCAATCAAACGTGTGCGACGGTTCCGGCACTCAATCAGCCTCCATGGACACAGATTATGTATCCGGCGCAAGACGAACTGGTGTACAAATTTGCGAGAGTACTAATCCAATGGAGCGACGAGGACGACCAATATCTCAATATACGCATACTTCTTGATAACACAGAAGTAATGACAGCGGAAGTGTCGGCATCTTCTGCGACATCTTCACAATGGATCGATGTGGACTTCACTAATGCCTTGGACGGGAATCATATTATTTCATTTGAAGCGTATGACTCCCACGGCGCAAAAACCGCGTCTGAAACCCATGTCCGGGTTGATCAAGCCGAAGTAGATGATAAAGCGATACAATTTTTGTATCTTCAGTCCACTATCACCTGCGTTTTCCCGCAAACTTACAAATGCATAGTCCGTTGGGTTGAGCCAGCACATGTAGTGGAAGTAAGCCCACTGTTTACTCAAGAGCATTTTCAGATAATCAAAGATTCGGCAGCGTTCTTGACCAAATATACCGGCATTCCTTTTGAAGTTCGCTGGAGCAGTCTGGAAACATTTGGGCCAAACCCTGACTGCCATTCTCTTCCTGTGAACATAGACTTTATCTTCATTTACCCGGAAAGCTATCCTGAAGCAAGTCTCGCGAAAACATGTGCGCCGAGAATGAAACCAGCTGGCTCAGCATACAATATAATTATTAAATATGCTGTTGTAATGGTGAATCAAAACACACTGACGGATTACACATCTTCTCTGCCATTCATATTCACTCACGAACTAGCGCACACATTACCTATTGTTAATCACGAAAGCGCTCTTTACTTAATGTATCCTAGTACTTTTAGTAGTTATCGCCTATCGCCGGAAATGACGCGCGCTATGGAAAAACTCTATTTTGAGTTCAATCCCGGAGATCAAATCCCAACTCCTGCTCATTTTACAATAGGATACATATCCTCTTGGTAGAATAATCCAAAGGGCTGACAATGAAAATTGTCAGCCTTATTTTTTTACAATTTCATCAGCGCTTTAATGCCGTATGTTAAGATTTTTGGAGTTTACTGTATCAGCCACATCTGACCAGTAGCTGGAGGAGACGGGTCGGCGGCTCTGACATCTATGATTAATCCGCCTGAAAATGTATGCATTGCTGTCCAAGTATGCGCACTACTAAGATTTAATGAGATGGTGCCTGTAGTAATAATAGGGCTAGGAGATGATGAAAGTCCGTAACCAGCAGTCACAGAAGTAACTGTGCCTCCTCCAACAGCATTCCAGTCAGCTTTGCAAATACCATCTATACATAAGTCTGTGACATTGGCTGCGCCGGCAATATCAAGTTTATACCCGGGGGGCGTCGTCGTCCCGATGCCGACGTTCCCTCCGTTTGGGTTTAAAACTAAATTATAGACATTACTATTATTAGAATAGCGGGGTTGTATCCAGCCATATTGAGGGCTGGCATCAGCTGTCACGCCCATTGACATCTGCACTCCCGTTCCGGCACCTCCAATCATCACACCGCCATTTGGCGTAGCTGAATTTGACGGGGCATCAATGGAACCTAATATGTGCAGAGGGGCTTGCGGACCTTCCGCTCCAATGCCGACGCTGCCTAGGATATTTAAACTTCCGGATTTAGTTTGAGTTATACCGCCTAAATTCACCGGTTTGTAATCATCTTGAGTTGTGCCAGGAACCGTGCCGTATTGAGCTGGAGCGGCGGGAGCGTCTTGCCAGACGGCATATGTCTGGAAAACCACCAGTAATATAGCAGTAACTGAAAAAGCGAGAAAGAATTTTATATTGGAACGAAACATGTTTTAGAAATTTTCAATCATTAATAAAATTTTCTTCTTAAAATTTATCTTCTTGCCTTAGCTTCAAGCAAAGTAAGTCTTCTCTCTAAAACGACAAATTCTTCATAATCAACTTTTTTCTTGAGCGCGGCTTTAATAAATTCTATGTCTGATTTGATTATTTCTATATCTTCCGCCATAGAACCAATCATTTCGGTGTGAGAATCGAGCTTTGCGCTGTGCGAATCGAGTGTTTCTTTCATTTCGTGAATATCTTTCTTAATATCTCCGTATTGCTCGGCAATAATCTTTACTTCGTCTTTCACGCTTTCAATAGCCACATCAAAATGGCGTTTTACCTCTTCCAACACTTCTCTAGCCCCGTTTGACTCTTGTTTTTTCTTCTGTATTTTCTTTATCATATTCAGACTTTATAGCTTTTAACTTATTTACATTATACTCCATTTCCTTAAACGCAACAATATATATGATATTTCTTTACAATTTCATCAGCACTTTGATGCCTGCGTTTGTTTGGATCTTGAATTTGGAGGCAGAAGCGTTGGTGGGGTCGACAAGTATAATGCCGTATGTAGTGCCTCCTTTGCTTATACGCAAAGGAGAAGTGACTGTTCCCGTCGGTTCGCAGGCAAAAATTATAATTTGAGTGCCATCATAAGCTTTAAGGCCACAATCTATATATGCGAGCTGGAAATTAGCGGTGCAAGTTTTAGCGGCATTCATGGTCACTGAGCCATCAGCACAATCGGCGTCTCCGCCCCAGCTTGTGAAAGTTGAGTCGGCGGAAGGAGTGGCGGAAATTGAAACGACAGTACCGGAATTATATGTCCCCGCTCCTGTTACAGTGCCTGACCCTGTGCCGGATGTATTAATAGTGAGGAGGTAGGAATCGACGGTAAAATTCGCCGTGACGGTTCTTGCAGAATCCATTGTTACAGAGCATGGATTAGTTGTTCCAGCGCATGTACTCGCTCCGGTTCCTGTTACGGTCCAGCTGGTGAAACTATACCCCGATGCCGGAGTGGCTGATATTTGGACTGGAGTGCCGGAGCTATAGGATGCTCCGGCGCTAGGTTGACCAACGGGGACACTGATGGAGGGCGTCGCCCCTACCGTTTGAATACT
>CAYIVQ010000008.1:0-7062 GCA_964366905.1 uncultured Candidatus Saccharibacteria bacterium | reverse complement strand
TAGGTTGACCAACGGGGACACTGATGGAGGGCGTCGCCCCTACCGTTTGAATACTACCGTAGTCCTGATTGTTTTTGGTGAGAGTGAGGAGATGAGTCTGAATAAAATAAACACTCGCAGTTTTATTATTATTCATAGTTATATCGCAAGTGTTAGTGGTGGAGGCAGAACAAACTCCTGTCCAATACCAAAAAGCGTATCCCGATGCCGGAGTAGCGGTAAGAGTAATATCAGTATTTTGATTATAAAAAGCGGAATCAAATATGCAAGTTGTTCCGCAATCAATGCCTGCGGGGCTTGATATGACAGTGCCTCCAACAGCAGGGCTTTTATTAACACCGAGATTAAAAGTAATGGGATCAAAAGTCGCGGTTACAGTTCTAGCTGAATTCATTGCAACAATACAGTCCGCTCCCGAATAAGAATCGCATCCTATCCAGCCTGTTTGTTCATACCCCGATGCAGGAGTGGCTGATATTTGGACTGAAGTGCCGGAGTTATAGGATGCTCCGGCGCTAGGTTGACCAACGGGGACACTGATGGAGGGCGTCGCCCCTACCGTTTGAATACTGCCGTAGTTCTGATTGTTTTTGGTGAGAGTGAGGAGGTAGGAATCGACGGTAAAATTCGCCGTGACGGTTCTTGCAGAATCCATTGTTACAGAGCATGGATTAGTTGTTCCAGCGCATGTACTCGCTCCGGTTCCTGTTACGGTCCAGCTGGTTAGAGCATATCCAGATGCCGGAGTGGCTGATATGGAAACAGAGGTGCCGGAGTTGTATGAAGCTCCAGCGCTGGCAGTGCCAACAGGGACGCTAATAGATGGGGATATTCCCATAAATGCCGCGGCAAGCCTAGTTCTTGCTGTCGGCATAGGCGTTTTAGTTGACCATGTGTTAGTGAATGAATTGTAAACTTCGTTAACATTTTGCGCGCCACCATACCCGCCAATGGCATAAATATTACTTCCATCATTTGTTACAGCTAGGCCGTATCTACTTGTGAACATAGGCATCTTATTTGACCATGAATTAGTAACTGGATCGTATGCTTCATTTGTGGCATAACTCACACCACCGCCAATGGCATATATTATGTTATTTACAGATGTAACGCCCAAATCACCTCGCGCTGTCGGCATAGGCGCTTTAGTTGACCATGTGTTGGAAATTGCGTCGTAAACTTCATTCGTTCCAACATCATTGAGATTAATATCATTCCCGCCGATGGCATAAATACTGTTGCCAACAGATGCCGCGGCAAGACCAGACATAACTGCCGGCATAGGCGCTCCAGTTGACCATGTGTTGGAAATTGTATCATATACTTCGGTTGACGAAGATTTAACGCCTTGAACATAACCACCGATAATAAAAATATTACTACCAACAGATGCTGAAGCAAATATTGTTCTGCTGAGCGACAAAGACGCTTTAGTTGACCATGTGTTGGTAACTGGATCGTATGCTTCATTAGCCCTGGCTCCCATCACACTTGGACTTTCATCAAACCCGCCAATGGCGTATATGATACCATTTACAGGCACTGTAGCTAACCAACTCCTCGCTGTCGGCATATGCGCTTTAGTTGACCATGTGTTAGTGACTGTATTATAAGCTTCGTTAATTCCAAGGTCATCAGCGCCAATAGCCCCACCAATAACGTAAACACTACCTCCCGTTGTGTTGATACTCCCTCCCGCAGCGATGTTTTTATCAGCAGTCAGAATGTATAGAGTTTTAGGGTCATATGCTTCATTGCTTGCTAAATGATTGCCGTCCCATCCACCAATAACATATATAACACCATTCACAGATGCTCCGACAGGGCCAATTCTATATGCAGACATAGTTGTTTTAGTTGACCATGTGTTAGTGACTGTGTCATAGGCTTCGTTAGTCCTTACTGGGGTATTAGTCATAATATCCCCGCCAATAGTATAAATTATGTCACCTACATTTACTGCGGTAAGCGTGCTTCTTGCTGTTGTCATAGGAGCTTTAGATGACCATGCGTTAGATACTGGATCATATGCTTCATTGACAGAAAGTCTGGAACTGTCATTCCTCCCACCAATAGCATATATAATGCCATCAACGGATGCGGCAACAAGAGCGGCCCTTGCTGTTATCATAGAAGCTCGGAACGACCATGTATTATTGGCTGGATTATAGACTTGATTAGTAACTGATGGAGTATCATTGCTATTTCGTCCACCAAAATGATAAATAACGCCATTCACGGATTCGGCGGCAGAACCCCATTTACTTTCAGATGCCGCTTTATTTGACCATGCATCGGAAATTGGATTATAGGATTGAGTATTATTTAAATAGAAAGTAGAGGAATTCGAACCACCAATAACATAAATAGCCCCGTGCAGTGATGCTGAAGCACTTTTACTTCTCGCTGTCGGCATAGGCGCTTTAGTTAACCATGTGTTAGTAACCGGGTCGTATGCTTCATTGGTATTAAAATAAGATGTTGCATTACTTCCGCCTATAACATAAACAATACCATTTATAGTTTCAGCAACTGCAAAAGTTCTAGCTGTCGACATAGATGTTTTACCAGTCCATGACTCCGCATCAACTGATTTAACAGACAGCGTAAAAAAAAGCGCTAAGAAAATAGGTATTAATATTAATTTTATTTTGGAGCCCATTTAGAGAAATTATATTTCTTTCAACCACAAAACATCCGGATATTTGGATTGAATAGATCTTTTTAATTCAATATCTTGAATATTAATTTTCACTGTACTTTCCTGTTCTTTAAACCATTGATCATAAGACTGTTTTGAGGAAATAATGGATTCTATGATGTATTTATCTTTATCTTTTTGATATGAGATGAGACGGATAAGAGAATATGAGTAGTTGTCTTCCAGAATATCTTGATAAACTTCGCCTGGTGATAAAGTTTTAATTATTTTCATCGTTGGGTCTTCCGGAAATAACTCGCTAGCCGAAGAAGTGGGAAAATATGGCTGTAAGGCGCCCGGCATATCCGGCTCACCGACGAATAAAGGTAAAGAAGATGTGCTGTATCTTAAACCTGTTTCTTGAGCAACTAACTCAAAAGATTTGTTGGATTGAATTTCAACCTGAGCTTTTTCTATCTTAACTTTTGCTTCTTTGTGCAAATCTTGATTTTTATTATAAAAATCATGGAGTTTTTTGTTTATGATTTTAGGTGCAAGATAAATGCGCTTATAGGCGCTGTCGGATAAATTTGTTTTTATATTTTGTAAGATTTCCGGCGCTTTGCTATTTTGAGTTGCGTATTGGTCTAAATCAGCTAATTCTTTGTCAGTAGCAATAATTTGAAATTTTTCAGCCACCGCTTGTTCTAAAAATTGGCTAAGCAAACCAACTAACGCGTCTTCTTGAGTGATTTGAGAATTTCCGTAAGCGTTTTCAAGCTTGATTTTTGCCGCAATGTCAGCGTCGGTGATTGTTATGTCGCCAACAGAAGCCGAACTTTTCTCTCTCGGCGCTTTAGCTCGCTGATAATTATACGCCAAAAACCCGATGATCGTTAAAATAGAAATAATAATCGCGCCGATTAAAATTTTTCTGGTATTTATATTTAAATTTAACTTTGTGACCATATCATTAATAACGCCTTCTTAACTTCCAGAACCATGAGATTATGAAAATCAAAATAGCGAACGAAGTGACAGCGACAACCCAAATAATAATCGGATTAAAAGAACGGCTGGCAGTAGGAGTATTGGCGCCTGGATTTGATTGAGCGGCACCAATGGGAACGGGCGACTGTGGCGCGACGGCAGACGAAGTCGGGACAACCGGCATTGGAGGTTTTGGTTGAATAGCAGCAGAAACAATATTAAAATTCGCCGTGATAGTTTTCGCCGAATTCATGACTAAAGCGCAAGTCGGATTAGTGCCAGAACAATCCCCTGCCCAGTTGGCAAAAGCATAGCCAGCGTATGGAACGGCGATGATTGTAACGCTATCACCATTTTTATATGATACGCCGGCGACAGAACAACTTAAATCGCAATTTATTATATTATCAGTTGTGGAAATTTTACCGGCCTCAAAAATATTTTTAGAAACAGATAATAAAATTTTTTGCTGGGCGAATGTATGTTGAGACGCAGACAAAAAAACCGTTAATGCTACGATTACTAAACTAAAAATAAATATTAGGAAATAAGATCCTGTATTAATCAATTAAATGAAAGTTATGCAAAAAAGCAAATTTATTAATTTTATTATACTTTATTTTGCTAAACATGACAATTAAAACGAAAAAATAATTAGCAACTGACGCGCTTTAAAATTAATAACACCCTATTTGAGTTACAGTTTGATAACAACTTGTCGTAGTGGTTGGTATAATACAAGCCGGTGACGGAGCATCCCCCCAAATATGCGAGCCGGTCCCACAAAAGGCAGTATTATCTGAATTCCAGCATATATTTGTATTGGTAGTGCTCCAATTATTATATTGAAGCCAGTTTGGTGAGCCAGACGGGCAAGACGCGAGATCGAATCGGCAAAAGTCGTATGTGCCATCGTTTGCCACAGTACCGCCAGCATTGGTACAATCCAAAGCTGTATGATTGCCTCCATAAAAAGAACTGGCGCAAACTGGACCGGTCCTAGTACAGGGACCTCCGCAGTTGTTAGTCCCATTAGTAGTTTCCCCGCAAGCTGGAGCGGAGGCGCTACATGTAGTCGGCGTACAAGAACAAGCTGAGCCGGTTTTCTGACAAGAATTTCCACAATTATCAGTGCCTGTCAAAGTTTGTTCGCAAGCGGGAGTAACATTGCAACTTCCGTCGGGGACACAATAATTAGAAGTTAACAACGCAGGCGTAAAGCCCGGGAAGCAAATGTCCAAAAGATATGGAATGTTATTTTTTACGAAAAACTGATTGATCAGGCAAGTGTATGGAGCCGGCTCGCATCTGTTGCTTGCCGGACAAGGCAGACCGCTCGGACACATTTCTCCGGAAGCGCAGGCGAGCAAATCAGGCGCGCCGATGGTGAAACGAATCGGGTAGTCGGTGGTATTGGGCTCTAAAGTCCCGAATGTATTTCTGCATACCGCGGAAAAACCGTAGCTGTAGCATTTGCCGCTTGTGGGGCAAACGTCTTTTTTGTCGTAACCGCAGGAATTCGGCGTCCCGGGCGAACATGATTTTGCCGTGCCGATGTTAATTATAGCGGAATGCCTTTTATAATCAGATGTGGAAAATTGATTCATAGTAATGCCCGCGCCGCTGAAATTATACGCCACGCCGGCTTTGCCGTTGTTGGTTAGCGGATCTACCGCGAACCGGCACTCGGCGTTGGCATCGGTTGTTAAGCCAATCATTACTGCCTGGGTTCCGGTCGGGAAATTCGCCAATATAGTCCCATCAGTTAGAGAAGTATAACCGCCGGAACGAACAGGTCCCACATCCGCGACAGCTTCAGGGATACAAATATGCGAAGGACCGCATACAAAACCGGAGCCGTAAATACTGACGCAAGCATTATTGTCATTACATTCAACCGCGCATATTCCGCCTGTTATAGGGGGTAGCACTTGGGATTGCTGGGACGCGTTTACAGTAATATATTCCATATCGCTTGCTCTGCCGCCTCTGGAATCTACCACTGTCAAAGTGACGGTATAACTGTCGACGTTGTTATATGTATGAGACGCGGAAGTATTTGGCGCGTAACTTTCTGAAAGCCCATCTCCCCAATCAAGAGAATATGTTAATGGATCGTCATCTAGGTCGCTCGCTGTCCCGCTTGAAATAACTTGGAGCGGGGCAACACCACTGATCGGAGACGCGGTTAAATCAACCGTTGGCAGAGTATTTGGAGAAGTATCGACGGAAAATATAATAGGATATCCGGATGTATTTGTATTAGGACCAGTGGTGTCCTGGCAACGGACATAGTATCTGTAGTTCGCGCCATTAGAGACGGTAAGAGTAGTAAAATGATATTTTTGATATAAAAGGTCTCCGACGGAATTGGTATTCAACGGATTCGTCGCCATTGAACTAAAATCCGTATCAATCGCTTGATTATACATGCAATAAGCGGCTTCATTGGTAAGAACGCTCATTGTGACGGTGCCGCTACCATTAGGGAAAAAGGGTAGAGTGCCAGACGGCTGACCGCCAGAAATCAGCGGTGGAGAAGTGTCCAGAGGCGGAGCGGAAACGGAAAAAGACACTATAAAATCGCCTGAAATATTAGGAGTACTGGCACCATCGCGGCATTTGATATAGTAAGTATAGCTTTGATCGTCTGAAAGACCGGAAAGAGGCGCGGAATGAGTAATGCCGTCTGTGGTTGTCATTTGAATCATAGGCGGCACTGAATCAAAACTTTGCGAGCTTGTCGCGTATCGACAAGTTGCCGGGTCGTCAATAGTTGTGCCACGCAGAATCGCACTTGTAGTACCTGCCGGCAAAGGATCTGATGGCGAAGTTGGAGTGAAATTTGGCGCGGAGGTATCGGGAGGCGCGGAAGTTGTCGCTGAAGCGATATTGGAATAGCCGCTGAAATTATTTGCCGCGTCATAAGCGCGTATTCTATAACTATAGCTTGTTGATGGACTAAGACTTATGTCGCTATAGTTTGTCGCAACCGATGTGTTAATTTGAATAAAGCTTGAACAATCGGCGCCTTGGCATCGCTCTATTCTGTAGCCAGCCACGCCGACATTGTCGGTATAAGCGTTCCAGCTCAAATTTATCTGCGAAGATTGGTTAATAACATCTCGCGCCGCTTGAAGATTCGGATTTGAGGATGTCGGCGCGATGGTGTCCGGCACAGCGGTGGTTGTGCCGGTCGGAACATTGGAAAGCGCCGAAACATTGGTCCCATCTGAAGATTTGATAGCGAAATAATAAGTTGTAGTCGGACTTAATCCTGAAATATTCATTGATTGAGTTGTGCTTGCCACCGTCGGAACCGGTTCTCCTGTCGCCTGAGTAACGGATGTCCAATTGAAATCATTGATCGGCGATGTGGAATAGCGCATATCATAAGAGCTTGCCGTGCCGACATTGCCGTCATTGCC
>CAYIVQ010000007.1:0-29529 GCA_964366905.1 uncultured Candidatus Saccharibacteria bacterium | reverse complement strand
ATCACACATTTGTTATAAATGAACTCGGTATCAATGTTCAAACTCCTGCCGGAAAAACTACGACTATAGAATTTACTCCTGATCAAAAAGGAGCGTTTAAATATTATTGCTCAATTCCGGGGCACAGAGAAGCGGGAATGGAAGGAACATTGGTGGTGAATTAAAATTCGAAGCGTGAAATTATAAATTTAAAATTCTAATTTTCAAAATTCCAAACCAATAAAAAAACCGCCCGAAGGCGGTTTTTTTATTATATCTTCCCCACTAAATCCAATCCAGGCTTCAAAGTTTTATCTCCGGGTTCCCAACTGGCCGGGCACACTTGCCCTTTATGTTCTCGGACGAATTTTGCCGCCCGCAATTTGCGCAAAATCTCTTCAGTGCTGCGGCCTATGCTGTTATCATGTATCTCCATTGCTTTTAGAACGCCGTCAGGATCTATTATAAAGGTAGCCCGGAGCGATAAGCCTTCTTCCGCGATATATGTACCGAATATTTGGCACATCTTGCCGGTTGGATCGGCCATCATAGGGTAATCTATTTTTTTAATGGAAGGCGAATTGTCGTGCCAAGCTTTGTGCGCGAATTCGGTATCCGTGCTTACGCTGATAACTTCCGCTTCCAGTTTCTGAAATTCTTTATAACTTTTTGCCGCCTCTTCCAATTCAGTCGGGCAGATAAATGTGAAATCTGCCGGATAGAACAATAAAATCAACCATTTACCGCGATAATCGGACAATTTTATATTTTTAAATTTATTTTGATGGAATGCTTTTGATTCCATTTCCGGAATTTTTTCGCCTATTTTGATCATATTTTTATGATTAATGCTAATTAGTAAGCCTATTCTACACCCCTAGGTGAAAGATTGCAATAATATCAAACAATATGTATAGTTTATTTAAGTTATGTTAAATCGGCCATATTTTAAAAAGATAGCCATTTTGGTTGCCGGATTTGCCATCGCAAGCTCCGTTTTTTGGCTATATTTTTTTTATGCGAATAGTTTCGCCAATGCTTTGGAAGTAAAAAGAATTGATATTTCTGAAAGTATTCCAGTGGTCGGGAAAATTATAGCTGCTGAAAAAGTTGATGTTGGCTTTGAAGAATCCGGGGTTTTATTATCAGTAGAAATTTCCAAAGGAGACAGAGTTAAAGCCGGAGATGTTTTGGCGCGTCTGGATAAGTCCAGTCTTGAGATTGAATTGAAACATTACCAAGCTCAAGCAGACTTGGATAAAATAAAACTCGCTCAGCTTTTAGCGGGGACAAGAAGCGAAGAGATAACTTTAATAGAGTCTAAAGTCAGGGAGTTAAGAATCAAGGCGGATGCCGCGGCAAAAAGCTTGGAGGATCAGAGATTAAAATCCGATAATAATTTAAACAGCCTTTACGCGCAAGCGATGGATTATGCCGATACCGTACTGCTTCATTCTGATGAAGCGATGCAAGCGTTAGGCGGCATATATGATTCAAATAATAAATTTCAGGCTATTTTTATCGTGCCGGATTCTCAGAAAAAATCCGATGCCGAATGGGCGCATATGCTTGCAAAAACAGCTCTGGAGAATGTACGCGCCGGATATCAAAATTTAAAGAACAGCCCTTCGTATGAAAATACCGACCTGATACTCTCGAATTTCAAAACAAATCTTGAGGTTATTAGATCCGCTCTTAATAAAACCGATGAGGTTCTGTCCGCGTTGCCGGTTCCAATAGGAGCGCCATCCTTGGATACTTATAAAACTACACTGGCGGTACAGCGTTCGCATATTAATGCAACCCAAAGTGTCTTATTGGAATTGGGCCAAAAAATATCCTCCCAGAAAATTGATAATCAAAATAGTATCAATCAATTAGAATTTGCTTTAAAACAAGCTCACGCATCGCTTGAAATTACGGAAAGCGAGTTGGCTTTGAAAAAAGCAAAACCGCGCGAGATTGAGCTATCTTTATATCAAGCCCAAATCAAAGAAAGCATGAGCCGTATCGATTTCTTAAAGAAACAAATTCAAGGTTCCAGTTTAATAGCTCCTTTAGATGGAGTTGTGTCGGAAATTTACGCGAGAAAGGGAGAAATGATCAAAAGCGGGGAACAGATTTTATCTATCTTCCCATTATCTAACGCGCAGGTTGAGGTTGATTTAAACCAATCTGTCGCGGAGAAAATTAAAGTCGGCGATCAGGCGGAAGTTTTATTTCCAGGTGATAGCAAGATTAGCATGAAAGGGAAGGTAACTAATAAAGACGGCGGCAAAGCGCGGATTGCGTTGGATTCCGATATTGATATTACCCAGTTTGGCGGCGAGGCAAAGGCGGTAATCACCGCTGTCGCGCAAAAGGGGATTCTCGCCATCCCCCGGAAATATGTATTTGAAAATGATGGCATAGAACAGGTTTATGTTATTGATGGAGGGAAGAGAAAGCCGGTGATTGTTTTAATTGGAGAAAGAAACAATGATTTAGTGGAGATCAAAGAAGGTTTGTCGGAAGGAGATTTAGTGGTCAGATAACTTTAAAAATGCTAAAATAAGAATTAATATTAACTATTAAAAAACATAAAATATGCAAGATATTTTAAAAAAGAGTTTGCAGTTGGGATTGGCAGTTTATGCTAAAACGCAAAAAGAAATCAAGTCTGTAGTCAATGAGTTGGTCCGCAATAAAAAATTAAATCAGAAGGAAGGCGAAAAACTACTTAATGAAGCCCTGCTGCAATCTAAAAAAATAGAAGCAAAGCTGGAAAAAGAAGTTAAAAGAGGCTTGCTCCAAGCCATTAAGAAATTCAAGACGATAGCCAAACAAGATCTGGCCAAATTAGAAAAGCAACTCAAGAGTCGTAAGTAAATATGGCTGTCTCTATAAAAGAAAAGCTTATTTTCACAAAAAATATTTCGGTTATGATAAAAGCCGGCATTGCTTTAGGAGAAGCGTTGAAATTGGAAGCGAGCCAGCACAAAAATCCTATTTTCAGAAAAGCGCTTTTTGGAATTGCCGGTGAAGTCAGCCGCGGTGAAAGATTTTCCGGCGCTTTAAGCAAACACCCGGCTATTTTTGACAGCCTCTATGTGAATATAATCCAGACAGCGGAGCAAAGCGGATCACTTGATCAAAGCATGGAATATGTATTTGAAGAAATGGAAGACAGATTGAATTTTCAAAGAGAACTGACATCCGCTCTTTTGTATCCGGCTATAATATTCAGCTTAGTGCTTGTTGTAGGCGGCGGCATGGCATTTTTTATACTTCCGCGATTGGCGGATACGCTTTCGTCTTTTGGAGGTGAGCCGGTCTGGTCAGTGAAAGTTATTTTAACAATCTCCGGTTTTGTCCAAAATTTTGGCATCGCCGCGGTGATCGTCCTGATTTTATTTTTAATTGGCGTTTATTTTCTGTATCAAGCCAAAATGTTTAAATCTTTTTTTGATCGCCTGCTTTTAAGCTTGCCGATTTTTGGCGGGATTTTTACCAAAGTTTATTTAGCCCGTTTCGCTAAAGTTTTTTCAATTTTATTACGTAGCAATATACCAATGAATCGTTCTCTGGAAATTTCCGCCGGCAGTTTGGATAATTCAATTTTTAAACGATCGGTGCTTGGCATGATTACTCACGCAAATCAAGGCAGTCCCATTTCCGTTTATTTGGATAAGAAATTGTTTCCGGCCCTTTTTATCGAAATGATGCAAGTTGGAGAGAAAGCCGGAAAAATAGAACACAATCTCAATTATTTGTCTGATTTTTATAAAAAAGAGGCCAAACAAAACATCGCCAATATTTTAACAATGCTTGAGCCGGTACTTTTACTTGTGATCGGCGCGGTGATTTTATTTTTGGCGCTCGCGATGTTTGCTCCGCTATATCAAACAATCAATAGTTTTTAGGAATCCGTTTGCTCAGTGAGCATAACTTTAAGATCAATATTTTCTCCGTCTCTCAAAATTTTTATTAATATCTCTTTATTTATTCCGGCGCTTCTTATCAAGTCCTGAAGATGATGTTTAAAACCGATTTTTTGGCCGTTGAATTCCAATATTATATCGTTCTCTGCTAGCCCGGCTTTTTCTGCCGGTGATCCCGGAGCTATAGCGTAGTCGTTAGGCAAATGTTCGGATATAAGCCACGCGCCGTAATTTACCGGCAAATGAGCTCTTTTCTGAATTTCCTGGCTGATCATTATATATCTTACTCCAAAATATGGTTGGATGATTTTGCTGTATTTTTTTATATCTTCCAAATCTCGTTTAATATTATTAATCGGTATGGCAAAGCTGATATTTTCCGCGTCGTGAATAATGGCAGTGTTGATGCCGATAGCTTCGCCTTTCAGGTTAAGCAGAGGTCCGCCGGAATTACCGATATTAATAGCGGCGTCTGTTTGAATTAATCCGCGCAAATTTTGAAAATGACCATCTTCAATGTCGGCGGTTAGCAGACGAGATAATCCTGATATTATGCCTTTTGAGATGGAATTTGAAAAAATCGCCAGCGCGTTGCCTATAGCGATTACAGTTTGACCAAGTGCCAGCTTGTCGGAATTGCCCAGCGCTATTGTCGGAAATTCGCCGCCATTAGCATTGATTTTTAAAACAGCAATATCGTTTATCGGATCTTTGGCGATAATTTTAACACTATGTTTCTTGCCATCGGCGGTTACTGCTTTGTATTCCGCATCTTTTTCCGAGATAACATGGCGATTAGTAAGGATCATACCGTCTTTTGATATTATGAATCCGGAGCCTCCGCCAACGGTTAATTTGCCATGTTTTTTGTCTTGCTTGCCGCCATATTTCGGTATTAATGATTCATTTATTTCCGGAGTTTCTTTGGAAATGACAATATTAACCACTGCCGGCAGCGTTTTTTTAACTATTTTAACTATTTTTTGTTCTTCGCCAAACATGATTATATTTTAACATATTGATAAAATATAACAAAAGGCGTATCATTTTTATTGAATTAATTGGAATTTTTGTATGCTCGGGTGGCGGAACTGGCATACGCGCTAGCCTTAGAAGCTAGTGGGGAAACCCTTGAGAGTTCAAATCTCTCCCCGAGCACTATGGTAGTGTACTTCACGAAATACGCCAATGATAAGTTTGATATTTTAAAAAGGCATGGATTTGTCGTAAGCAAAAGCCAGGTAGAAGATGCGCTTAAAAATCCTGATGCTATTGACGAATCCAGAGCGCCGCTTTATTTCGCGCAAAAGAGCTTGGATAAAAAGCGAGTTTTGAAAGTGGTTTACAAAAAAGAAGAGGGAGCGATTAAAGTTATTACTTTTTACCCCGGCGTAAATTATGAGCAAGAATAAACAAACAATTTTCCAGTACGATCCGGAGGCAGATATTTTGTCGTGGGAGATTACCGGCCGGCCGATTGAATACGCCAAAGAAATCGGCAATGCGGTGATCCATTTCAGCAAAAACCATTCCCCGGTTTTAATTGAAATACTGGAAGCAACCAAGCTCCTCACGAGCGCGCTTGGTGTTTTGAGAAAAAATGGCGTTACTTTGCCAAAACCGACTCCGGCGCTCCTAATTTCTTGCGTTATTCAAGGGGGTTTCTCTGCGCAGGTTCTTTTACAGGCGAGCGATAGCTTGATCTGAATATGTCTTTGCTCGCGAGCTCCCCGTCTTTGTATATTTCTCTTATCAGTGTGGTTTTAAGAGAACCATCCGGCTTTTTATCGTATTCAGTTGGCCCGATAATTTTTACCTCTCTGCCGTCAGGAGTGCCGTAAAATTCAAAATAGAGCTTTGTCCCTTTGGTTTTTGTCTGCACGAGAATATTTGATCCGGTGTCGTTGATGAATCTCAAATCAGGATGCGGTCCGTAAATCGTCGCATCAAATCCCTGGGGATTATAATATTGCACAGGCAAGCTATGCGGGTAGCGTTCGGTGATTTTCAATCCGGCGATTGTTGCCGCGCGAAACATTGTAGTGGAAACTTGGCACACGCCTCCGCCGTATTCAGGCACAGTTTTATTGCCTTTGATAACGAGGCCAGCTTGGTAGCCTTCTTTGGGCCCGATTTCTCCGATGGCGTTGACGAAAGAAAACTCCTCATTCGGCTTGATTAAAATACCGTTCATTTTTTTGGCGGCTAAAGAGACGTTGTGAACGCGCGCGGCAGAGGACCCTTTAAAATCCGATTCCCCTGTAGCTAAAAGAGCTGTGATCCCAAGATTTTGTATGGTCTCGGTGCGTATTTCCGGAAGAAGAGTTGAGGCTTCTAGCATTATTTCTTTTTGATTTTTTTCCAGAATTCCTAGTTTTATCGCTCCAATATTTTTTTGAATATCCAGTTCTTTGCCTTCTCTGGAAATGGCAAATTCAACAATTTTCCCATCTTTCATTGTGAGTATGGCGTTTTGCGGCTTGATATTCACCAAAGGCGCTATTTGCATTAAAAGATTTTCAAGTTCTTTATTGTCCAGATCGGCAATTATTTCGCCGTCTTTTATCGGAAAGGAAATCAAATCTTTTAATTGAGTCCTTTCTATTTGATATGTCTGGGAATTATTGTATCTTAATAAAAATGGAGCTTGGGCAAGCATAGAGTTTGCTTTTTCTTTTGCTTGTTCCGCTTCTTCCAATGCGGTCTGCGGGTAATCATTCTGAAAAAGTATTGTAATATTGCCGGTAGCCAATACAGCCCCGTTTTCTAATAGTTTTTGTTTTAATCCGGCTTGGTCTATAACGACTCCTTGCTCTCCATCTTCCGTTTCGAATCGGTCTTTTGGTTTATCGTAAATAATGGCCGCATTTTTTGCCGGTTTTTCGTATCGCAAAAGATTTTTTCGGAAATAATCATCAAATTTTTGCCGGTCGATTGCAACTGCCAGTTCCATTTTTTTCCCTAATATTGAGATTCTCATCAACTCTATAATATTTTTTGGAAATTTTTCTTTTCTGCTTAAACTGTAAGCGGTGGTAACTGTTTTTTCGATGTCGAATTTTAAACCGATATCAGCCGGCGCAATCGTCAGCTCGCGGTTTTTTTGATCCGGAGCTTTTAATATGGCGTTCGTCGGAGTTTTTTGGTGACTTTCCGCTTTTTCTGAAAGCAGATTGACTGCTTGCTCCATACTCATGCCGCCGATACTTTGGCCGCTTGCAATAATACCGGGCAGAATTCTGCCAGAATTCAAAAACGCCAATACTGAAAAAGATATTAACAGCAGAATTACAGCGATAAATGTCGGATATTTGAACTTGATGATCATTTTATAATGCAAACCAATTAACTCGCTCCCATATCTTTTACCTCGATTCTTTTAGTTTTTATTCTTTCTGTTTTTGGGAGAACGACAGTCAATATGCCGTTTTTAATGCTTGCTTTTATTTGGCTTGCGTCAATATTGGCAGGCAGAATGATCGATCTGGAAAACGGCCCCCAGTAGCATTCCTGATAATAATAATCTTTGGGATCAACTTCCGCGTCTTTGCTTCTCACGCCTTTTATCGTGAGCATGTCGTTGGCAAGAGATATTTCCAAATCTTGAGCGGTAGCGCCGGCGATTGTGGATTTAATAATAATTTCATTTTCCGTTTGATAAACATCCAGACTCAATTGTCCATCAGGTTCTGTTATCCAGTTTTTGGATTTTTTCATTTCTTGATTTAAAATATTATTTTGTGTTTGTGAGTCGTTATTGATAATAGACATTGATTAGTTTAGTGAACGACAAAGCTCATTTTTTTGATTCTATGGAATAAAAACGCGACAATGCAGAATAAAACAATTATAAGCCCAAGAAGAGAAACGGCCGTATGTTGAAACACCTCTGCCGTTATTATAAGAAAGTTAAACAGCGCGTGCAATAAGGATGCGATTATCAGTCCGAGCATGATAAAAAAGAAGTGATGTTTCCGTTTTATAACGGATACGGCGAAAAAATAACCGACAATGGCGGAAGCGGCCGTGTGCAGAAAAGTGGCGCTCAAAAATCTCCAATAAGCGATATTTAAAGCGTTGTCCGCGTTTTGCAGTATATAACCGATGTTTTCCGCCGCGGCGAAGCCAAGGGCGGCTATAATCATGTAAATCATCGCGTCCACCGGCTCATCGAAATCCAGAGAGTTTATTATTCTGCTTTTTGCCGCTAAATATTTTGATCCTTCTTCTATCGCGGAAAGTCCGAATATCACGGAAAATGAGAGAGCGGCTACTTGCGATACATTCATGGAATGATAAAAGTTTGGAGCCAGTTGGAGGCAGTTGGAACATAATACATCAATTTGGAAAAACGTTTTGATGAACGCCCATTCCGCCACGAAAGCGAAAAAGGTGAAGGCGAATCCGGAAATAAACACTCGCACAATCATTTTTTTTGGCTCCGGATGCAGGTCTTGGCGCAGGTAATATATAAGCCAAATCAAACTCGGGGCGAAGCCGAGAGCGAGGAGGAATGCCAGATGTTGTATGTTTGAGAATTGGGGCATTAAAGATGAATTATGAATAAGGAATTAGGAATAAGAAACCAAGGAAGTCATAGTTTAAAGTTTATGGTTTTAGTTAATAAGTTATCGGTTCTAGTTTGTTTCAACCAAAACTGAGAACTAAAAAACTATAACTAATAACCAAAGACTAAAAACAAAATATTCCTGCTTCCTAATTCATAATTCCTGATTCGTCAGTTTTCGGCCAGTTTTCAATTATCAGCGGTTTCTTGTCTTTAATCGGCATACTTGACCAGATTTCTTCCGTTATGAAAGGCATAAAAGGATGAAGCAGTTTGAGGATATTGGAAAGAACATAAGCCAGAGTTTGCTTTGTTTCTTCGGCATCATTAGTTTTTGAATATTCAATGTATTGGTCGGCGAAATCGCGCCAGATAAAATCATAAATCGCATGCAGTGCCTGCCCGAATTGGAAATTCTCAATATGTTCGTCGGTCAATTTAATTGTCGTTCCCAACTTTTCTAAGATTTCTTTGTCTTTTTCTGATAATTTTTCATTCATAATTCGTAATTCATAATTCGTAATTCCGTTTTGTCCCAAAACAAACCGGCTGATGTTCCACAGCTTGTTCGCAAATTTCTTCCCGGCCATGATATGCTCTTCGGCAAAATGAATATCCTGGTTGCCCATATTTTGCCAGATCAGGCCGAAGCGGGTGGCATCAGCGCCGTATTTTTCAACCAAGATGAGCGGGTCAATGCCGGTGCCGAGAGACTTGGACATTCTCTTACCGTCTTTAGTTAGAATGGTTGGGTGAATATAAACATCGTTGAACGGAACTTCGCCCATAAACTCAATCCCGGAAAATATCATTCTTGATATCCATAAATTAATAATATCCCGCGCCGTTGATAAAACCTGTGTCGGATAAAATTTTTCCAAATCAGAAGGCTTGCCCGCCGTAGCTTTAGCGGAGGAGGGCCATCCTAAAGTCGCGAATGGCCAGAGCGCGGAAGAAAACCATGTGTCCAAAACATCATCTGTGCCTTCGATCGGCACTTTATGTCCCCACCAGATTTGGCGCGATACGCACCAATCTTTTGTATTTTCCAGCCAGTCAAAATATATTTTCTCAAAATTTTGCGGATGGATTTTTGTTTTACCGGAGCGTACCGCTTCAATCGCTGATTTTGCGAGCGCGTCCATTTTCACGAACCATTGTTTGGAAAGTATTTGTTCAATTACTTTATTGCATCGATAGCAATGACTGACATTGTGCGTAAAGTCATCTATTTTCTCCATCAATCCAAGTTTTTCAAGCTCCGCGACGACTTTTTCACGGCAGTCTTGTGTATTCAATCCTTCGCAGATTTTTGATGCGGCGGTCATTTTCCCGCGCTCATCTATTATTTTTTCTAAGGGCAGTTTGTGTCGTTCGGCGGTTTCGAAATCGGCGATGCTGTGCGCCGGTGTTACCTTCACCGCGCCGGTGCCGAATTCTTGGTCAATGGCGTTATCGGCGACAATCGGTATTTCTCTCTCTTGTATCGGCAGAATAACAGTTTTACCAATCAGTTCTTTATACCTCTCATCTTTCGGATTTACAGCGACCGCCGTATCGCCAAGCATCGTTTCCGGTCTAGTGGTGGCCACAACAATAAAAGTGTTGTCACCCTGAGCTTTGCGAAGGGTCTCGTCTTTAAGCGGATATTTTATGTGATATAATTTACCTTTTTCTTCTTCGTATTCCAGCTCCAGGTCGGACAAGCTGGTGGCACATCGCGGACACCAGTTAATCACTCTTTCTCCCTGATAAATCAACCCATTTTCGTAATAATGCTTAAATGCCGCGCTGACCGCTTCTTTGTAGTTTTCATCCATCGTAAAAGTCGTCCGCGACCAGTCACATGAAGAACCGAGGGTTTTAAGCTGGTCCAAAATTATATTGCCGTATTTTTCTTTCCACTCCCAGACTTTTTCTATAAATTTTTCTTTACCAAGGTCGTGGCGCGATACCCCTTCTTTTTTGAGCATTTTTTCCACTACATTCTGTGTGGCGATGCCGGCGTGGTCAGTGCCGGGGAGCCAGAGCGTTCGAAAACCTTGCATTCTTTTGCGGCGAATTAAAATATCCTGAATAGTCGCGTTGAGCGCGTGCCCCATATGCAAAGTGCCGGTAACATTTGGCGGAGGCAAAACAATAGCATAACTTTCGGCGTTTTCGGCCACTTCCAGATTATCCGGATTAAAAAAACCGCTCTCCACCCAGCGTTTATATATTTCCGGTTCCGTCTTTTTCGGATCATACGGCGAGTTGAATTTGTCTGGATTATCTGCTGTCATAGCTTATATGGTAGCTTTTTTAGCAGTAATTATCAAGCAAAAAGCTGTTTAACAATATAATACAGGAGGTTCGCATGGATGCAAAAGAAATTCTTAAGTCATTAAAAGTTTCAGGAGAAGAGCTTGTCCAGCCGGTTACAATCGATGAGTTATCGGATCATTGTGAAAAAGCCTTTAATTCTTGTTTAGGACCGGCGACAAAAATGTATCTTGGTGAACTACAGAAGAAAGGCAGTTGATAAGACTAGGTTTTTCGATAAAAATAGAGTGCCGCCGTTTTAAATAAAAAACGGCGGTTTATTTTTATGATTACGTTTTTAGACTTGTATTGACGCCAGCTGCCATCGTGATATGATGTGTATAAGAAACACTAACATATAACTTTATGATAAAAACAAAAAAACAACCGGTTTCTGTCGCGGCAGTAGCGGTGGATGCGGTTATATTTTCTATAAAAGACGGGGAATTGAATGTTTTACTTCTTCAGGCAAAGCATGGGCCTTTTGCCGGCGATTGGGTTATCCCCGGCGGGTTGGTTGCGCCGAAAGAATCTATCGAAGAATCGGTAAAGCGCCATATGTTAGCAAAAGTTGGCTTGAAAGACGTCTATTTTGAACAACTATGCACATTTGGGCGAGTTGGCCGTGACCCGCGCAACCGGGTTGTTTCTGTCGCTTACATGGTGCTTGTACCCCAAGGGTTTTTTGAGCCGGGAACAAGTGGGGCATATGAGGCGGTTGAGTGGCGGATGGTTTCCGATTTGCCGAAATTGGGGTATGATCACAACGAGATAGTCGCAACGGCGCTAGAAAGGTTAAGGTCAAGGATTACTTATACGAATATTGTGTATGGCCTTTTGCCGAAAGAATTTACTTTAGGAGAGCTTCAAAAAATATATGAGATAATTTTGGGGGAGAAGTTAGACAAAAGAAATTTTAGAAAAAAAATACTGCAAACAAAACTGCTTAAAAAATCTTCAAGAAAACTCATCGGCCAAGCTCATCGCCCGGCTGAACTCTACTCTTTTTCAAAAAAAAACCCACAGTTCGTGGAGATTGTTTAAAACGAAGAATAACTCAGGAACTTCAACAGAATCAAGTTATGGCTCAAGCGAGCTAAGAAATTTAAAAACCCTTTCAGGTTTATTTTTTTACCCAAAATTGAGTTGTGGATAACCTCTATTGACAAAGTGTAAAGGGTACACTAAGATACCCTTATCATTCTATAGTGTAAAGAATACACTATAGAATGTGTTCTTTGAAAATAACATATCTTTAACTTGAAAGGGGGTGAATGAAATGAAAGGAATATTTGAAATCACTGGCGGTTCGGTAGCGGGCGCAAGGCACGCGAAAACCGGCAAAAACAATCAGGACGCTTTTATCTGGCGGCAAACTGATGATCTTGTAATTGCGATTGTCGCGGACGGCTGCGGAAGCGGGAGATTCAGTGAAATCGGGGCGCAGATTGGCGCGCGGCTTTTCATAAATAGACTTATGAAAGCCATGAATCATAACCATTCTATCGAGCCCTCGCTTGAATTAAGTAGGCAGTTGACATTGGAAGACTTAGAAAGTTTGATCTTGAAAACAGCTTGGCGAGGGGAAAGGATTAAAGAACATTTTCAACATTTTCTGTTCACTCTAGTTGGAACTGTTATTACTCCGGACCAAACGATACTTTTTCACATAGGCGACGGAGTGGTTTGTGAAAATGGAAAGGTGGCCGAAATCGGACCTTTTTCAAATAATCAGCCGCCGTATATCGCCTATGGTTTGATCGAACAATCTCCGGAAGGTTTTTCACTAAAAGACCTGAAATTTACCATTTATTTTACGGGGCCGACTTCTGAAGTTCAGTCTATTTTAATCGGCACTGACGGGGTGGTTGATTTGGTCAAGGCGGAGAAAGAAAAAATTCCGGGAAGGGACGAGCTTGTCGGGTCGCTAAGCCAGTTTTGGGAAAACGATCTGTATTTTAAAAATCCCGATGCTGTAAGGCGGCGGCTGGCGATTGTAAATCGCGAGTCTGTAAAAATCAACTGGGAAGAACGCGAAGTAAAAAAGGAGGAAGGGCTTTTGCCGGATGACACCACTTTGGTTGTCATCAGAAGGAAAAATCTTTCTGTGTGCAAAACTTCTGAGGATGAGAGGAGGTGATGAAGATGGATATGTATCTGAAAGGGAGTAAAGTTGGCGCGATGAAGTTTGTAAACAAAGGCGGGGAAGCGGATATTTTTGACATCGGTAACGGTCTGGCGTTGAAAGTTTTCAAACCGCCAGACCATCCTGATTTCGCCATGTGGCCGCGGGAAAAGGTGGCGGCGAAAAATAGGATCGCCGAACATCAAAAGAAGCTTCCGGCTTTTCCGAAAAATCTTCCATCTAGAGTAGTTGTTCCGATAGACTTGGCGACCGACCGCTTTGCAGGAGGAAAGATTGTCGGATACGCGATGCGTTTTTTAGCCGGAGCAGAAAAACTTCTGCGTTATGGCGAACCGGATTTTCGGAAAAAAATTTCCGGGGAGTTAGTGGTTAAAATATTCAAAGATCTCCGTCGGACGGTCGAGCAAATTCACAGGGCGAACGTGGTTATTGGAGACTTCAAAGACTTAAACGTACTGGTTGAAAATGCGGAAGCCTATATTATCGACTCCGACAGTTTTCAATTCGGGCCGTTTCTGACCAAAGGGTTTACTGAGAATTTCGTCGATCCTCTTTTGTGCGACTCGAAGAAATCTCCACTGGAGCTTATTCGGCCACATAACGCTTTTTCCGACTGGTATGCCTTTACTATGCTTTTGATTCAGACATTACTTGCCGTACATCCTTATGGCGGAGTATATAAACCGAAACAGGCATGCAAAAGGATTACTCATCAGGCGCGGCCGCTTCACAGGGTGACTATTTTCCATCCCGAAGTTTTCTACACAAAACACGCTGTTTCGTACGAAGTTTTGCCGGACGACCTTCTGCATTATTTTCATCTGGTCTTTGAAAAAGACCGGCGGGAGGTATTTCCGGAAAAACTTCTGGACTTGCGGTGGGCAAAGTGTCCGGTATGCGGCATTGAACACGCACGCGGCGTTTGTCCGAACTGCAAAACAGCTCAGCCAGCGGCGATAAAGCAAAAAACGGTTGTCCGTGGGAAAATTGTTGCCACCTCGGTATTTAAAACACGTGGCATGATTCTTTTTACGGCGATGCAGAATGGAAAACTCTTGTGGTTGTTTCATGAAAACGGAAAATTCTTTCGTGAAAATAGGCAAGCGATAAACAACGGGGAAGTCAACCCGTTGATGCGGTTCCGTATACAAGGAGAACGCACACTTATAGGATTAAAAAACACTCTTGTGGTTTTTGCTCCACAGAAAAAACCTGAAACTCTCACTATTGACGCAGTCGGCAATATGGCTGTTTTTGACGCCAACGAAGAAACATATTTTTTTTCTCAAAGCGGCGCGTTATTTAGGGTCGGCGATTGGGGGCAGGAATTTCTTGGTGATGTATTGCTCGGGCGTACTCATTTTTGGACTGGAGAAGATTTCGGGCTTGGCTGGTACGATACGGAAAAAGTTAGAACAGTATTTTTATTTGATGCCATGCGCCCTCGCTTGAATGACCGTGTTGTAATTTCTTTTCCGCTAGGAGAGATAATTGATTCAACGGCGATATTTTCCAAAGACAAGACATGGTTTTTTGTCGCTTCAGCAGAACGAGGCAGCATAGTGCATCATGTCTGGGTTATAAGAAAAGACGGAACAGTTGAAGCGGAAGAAGAGGCGGTGCGTGGCGACGGATCATGGCTTTCAAACACCCGCGGGAAATGTGTCATTAACGGTTCCGTACTTGCCGCGACGGATGACGGAATCAAAAAAGTTGAGCCGATTGGCGGAAGGATTTTTGAAACAAAGACTTTCCCAGATTCTGTGGATTTTGTTGATTCATCAATGCGTCTTTTTCCAGCTAATGACGGCCTTTATGTTATCGGCGAAAAAGAAATCAAGTTGTTGAAAATAACCTAAGAAAGGAGGAGTTGTCTGAACTGTTAACAACAAACAACAATACTTGCCTATTTCCGATTCTATCGGGATACGGCGAGGCAAAGGAGGGAACAAGCTATGAATGCTAAAACTCAAGAACTTTCATTACCCGGTTATTACAACACGAAAACAGCTCGAGAAATCGGGTACGAAACGCCAAATATTGGTTTACTTCAGAGAGAAGCAGAAGAGTGGAAGAAGCTGAACGGTTTGAAATCGATTGGGGCGGACAAAAAAAACATCCATCTGCTGATTATTGACGCCCAGGTTGACTTCAGTTTTCCGCAAGGAGCGCTCTTTGTAGGTGGCCGGAGCGGCACGGGAGCGATGGACGACAATGATCGATTGGCTCAGTTCATATACCGCAATCTGCATCTGATTTCCCACATAACACCGACTATGGACAGCCATTTGCCGTATCAGATTTTCTTTCCATCCGCCCATCTTAAAAAAGATGGAACACGGCCAGCTCCCTTTACCGTTATTTCTCACGATGAATATGCAGGCGGTGAATATGTTGCCGATCCGGCGTTTGCTCGCCAGTTAAATAAAGATCAGGTGTGGCTTACCCGTCAGTTCATTCATTACACTAGAGAGCTTGAAAAAAACGGGCGGTATAAACTGGTTATCTGGCCCTACCATTGTCTAATTGGTTCTTCAGGCCATCGGCTGGCAGGGGTCATTGAAGAAGCGCGTCTGTTTCATAGTTTCGCGCGCGGGGCGGAAAATTGGCCGGAGATAAAAGGCGGTCATCCACTAGTGGAGCATTATTCTATTCTTCGTCCGGAGGTTTTTACTCTCTGGGACGGAAGCTCCATTCCCATGGTTCAGAAGAATACCAAACTGCGCGACAAGCTTCTCAAAAGTGACGCGGTGGTCATAGCTGGACAGGCAAAAAGTCATTGTCTGGCATGGACCATATACGACCTGCTTGAGGAGATAGTAGCCGTTGATATCAAACTTGCCAAAAAGATTTATCTTCTTGAGGACTGCACTTCGTCGGTGGTGATTCCGGGAGTAATTGACTACACTGACGAAGCAAACGCCGCTTTTCAGAAATTCGCGGATGCCGGAATGCACATCGTAAAGTCCGTTGACCCGATAGCGGCTTGGCCTGAGATCAGACTGTAGTAGATGAGGTTAACAACAAACAAAGCCCGCCTGTTCTGTTAAAAGGCGGAATAGGCGGGTGAATTGAAAAAAGGAGGGACAAGTCATGAATACGAACAATGTCAACGATTTATTTCAGTCAGCCAGAGATGAAGGAGCTATTTCGGCCCAGTCTTTGCAAACTCTTGCCGTGGCGGACATCGGAGCGCAGATTCAGAACGCTCTTGGCACGAGCGTGGACGACATAATGGCAAGCGAAGTAGTGCTGGTGACGATATTGATGGACGATTCCGGTTCTATGCAGGACCACGAGCAAGCGGCACGCGAAGGATTTAACCTCACTCTTGATGCTATAGAAGCCTCCAAACAGCAAAACAATATACTGGCGCATACAAGATTTTTGCACGGGAGAGTTTTGAATCCTTACACGTTGATTGAAAATGCAAAACGTCTTGATGGTCGGAATTACAAGCCGGTCCATGATACGCCCCTTTATGAGCAGTCCATTGTTATCCTAGGAACGGTGCTTGCCAAAACGCAGGAGTTTTACGACAACGGCGTGGCTGTGCGCACTGTCACTTTAATTGTGACAGATGGAGCGGACAACGGATCTGGAACAGCCCAAGATGTTCTTCCCATAGTCAAGGATATGTTAAAAACAGAAAATCATATTATTTGCGCGATGGGCATAAAGGATGGGATTACTGATTTTAAACAAGTTTTTCGGGATATGGGAATCGGTGAAAAGTGGATTCTTACTCCCGACGATACGCAGTCCGCTATCCGCCAGGCGTTTATGCTTGCCAGCCAGACGGCTGCCAGAGTGACGCAAAACGCCGTCCAGTTCAAAACCGGATCGGCAGGCGGATTCGGAGCGCCGTAATATTAGCTCTTTAAAACAATATTTTTGGGAAAGCGGAATAACATCTCCGCTTTCCCTCCCTTTTTCTCGTTTTGAATTTTCTATTTGAAGCGAGAAAGAAGGAACCTTAAAAATTTAATATTAAGTATAGAAAAGGAGGTGATTATCATGGCTATCATACATTCTTTGCTGGACATCGATTTTTACAAGCTGACGATGGCACAGGTGGCCTGGAAGTATTTTCGTAATATTCCAGTAACATATGCTTTTAAAAATCGGACAATATCTGTTCCTTTGGGGCATAAAATTGCTCAACCGGTGCTGGAGAAACAGTTTGAGGATGTCAGAAAATTGCGTTTTCCCGAAGAAGAAATCGCTTATTTGAGAGAGAGTAAATTTATTAAGCGCGGTTTGTTTTGCGAAGGGTTCCTGCAATTTTTGACAAACCTTGAGCTTCCGCCGGTCACAGTCAAGAAGGGAAAAGATCAATTCCTTATTGAAACGAGCGGCGCTTGGCCAGTGGCGATTTTGTGGGAAACGATTATTTTAGGAACGGTTAATGAGTTGTATTATAATTTTAGTTTGGACAGGGAAGAATTTCATTTGGTTGAAGCGCAAAAGGAAGGAGCAAAAAGATTAGAAGAGAAAATAAGCATATTGCAGGCTCATCCTGACATTAAAATCATTGAATTTGGCACGCGTCGCCGATTCAGCTTTGGCTGGCAAACATATGTTTTGGACAGGCTTCTAAAAAAGATTCCAAATCAGATTATCGGAACTTCAAATGTAAAACTTGCCAAAGAATTCAATGCCAGGCCGATAGGCACTTTTGCTCACGAGATGGACATGATTTTTTCAGGTATTTTTCACGGAAGCGATGAAGAAATTAGGGCTTCCCATCAAAAGGTCCTAGACATTTGGTGGCAGGAGTACGGCGAGCCGCTTTCCATCGCCCTTACTGACACTTATGGAAGCGATTTCTTTTTCCGCGATTTTACTGAAGAGCAGGCGCAGAATTGGCGCGGTCTACGGCAGGACTCCGGAGATTCGATAATGTTTGGCGAAAAGGCGATTGCTTTCTACAATCGGCTTGGTATTGATCCACGCGAAAAACTGATAGTTTTCAGCGATGGGCTCGATATTCGGAAAATAGTAGAAATAGCCGAGCGTTTCACAGGCCGGATCAAAGTTGCTTTTGGCTGGGGGACAAACCTCACTAACGATTTAGGACTAAAACCGCTATCGCTGATCGTCAAAGCAATCGAGGCAAACGGCTATCGTACGGTAAAGCTCTCCGACAATCTTGCCAAAGCTATGGGCGATAAAGAGGATATAGACAGGTTCATTAAAATATTTGAGTATTCCAATACTTTCTCGGAAGCATTGGTTTACTAAAATCAATAACCCCGTCATGAAAAAATTTGACGGGGTTATTTTTTTGAATCAAATTAATTTCAAATTCGCGTCGACGTCCAGATTTTTCCACGAGGTTGTCTTTTTGCGGTTGCCAATCCAGGTTATTTTTAGTATAGTTTTAATATGCTTGAGATCACTTCTTTAGAAAAAATGGCGTATGACTGGGTGAAAAGCGATACGCCGGAGAGAATAAAAGACGAGTGCCATTGCGCGACTCGGGATGTTTTCCAAGCCAGATTGGATGGCATGGTGAGTTTTTTATCAGCCAATGGTAAGATCTTGGAGGGTGATGCGTATA
The DNA here is from genome assembly GCA_964366905.1 of uncultured Candidatus Saccharibacteria bacterium. Classification (GTDB taxonomy): domain Bacteria; phylum Patescibacteriota; class Minisyncoccia; order GWC2-36-17; family WO2-46-25; genus CAYIVQ01. The sequence goes on along the minus strand of CAYIVQ010000007.1, from coordinate 11,053 downwards.
TGCTTGCCGCTATTGCCGGAGAAATTGGCAATAATTCTTTTGACCACAATCTCGGTAGTTGGCCCGATGTATCAGGTATATTTTTCGGTTACGATTTAAGCGGCGCTCAAATAACCATTATATTGGCGGATAGAGGGCAAGGAGTATTAAAAACGCTTAAACGAGTTAAGCCGGAATTGAAAAATGATGAGGAAGCGCTTTTTACCGCGTTTCACGAAAAGATATCCGGTCGCGCTCCCGAACCGAGGGGCAACGGATTAAAATTCGTCAGAGAAGCCATAGAGGGGAGTAAGAGGCATCTCGTTTTTATTTCTGGATCAGCTAAAATTGAATTGAACGAAAAAATAAACATCAGTCATACTGAAGCGATTCATGGTTGTTTGGCGGTAATAAATAATATATGAGAATTGATTTAAAAAAATTCGGAGAGATTCTGGTGTCTAGACCATCCGGTCGGGAAGCATATTTAGTGATGTCCGCGTATGTCACTAAAGATCTCAAAGAGGGCGAGGAAATAATAATAGATTTTGCCGGAGTAAAAGTATTGGCTCCTTCCTGGGCAGACGAAGTAATCAGCAAGTTAGCACAGCATTATCAGGTACGGTTTGAAAACACTGACAATCCTACTGTAAGGGCAACTTTAAAGACTCTCTCGATTAATATTTAGCATAATTCTAGATTCGCATCAGCGTCTAAGTTTTTCCACGAGGTTGCTTTTTTGCGGTTGAAGTACGCGGCGATGGCGATCATGGCGGCGTTGTCGGTGGTGAATTTCATCGGAGGGGCGAGAAAATCGACATTTTTTAATTCTTGTCTGACTGCGGCTTCAAGTTGAAGCCGCAGTTTTTTGTTGGCGGAAACTCCGCCAGCGAGCGCTACGGTTTTTACTCTATAGTTTTTTGCCGCTTTGATTGTTTTGGCGACTATCACATCAACTACGGCTTGCTGGAACTCGGCGCAAAATTCAATTAGCATCTTTTTATTTTTCTTGATTTTCGGTTTATCTCTGAGCATATAAAGAGCGGCGGTTTTTAATCCTGAAAACGAGAAGTCATAATCTTTAGAGCCGATCATTGGCCGCGGGAGAGGAAATTTGGAATTTGGAAATTGGTCATTCCATTGCTCAGCCAACCGAGCAATGACTGGTCCTCCAGGATAGCCGAGCCCGAGCATTTTGGCCACTTTATCAAATGACTCGCCGGCGGCGTCGTCGCGCGTTGATCCGAGTATTTTATAGCTTCCGATTTTTTTCATCAAAATAAGCTCCGTGTGTCCGCCGGAAACGACAATGTTTAAGAGAGGAAATTTCATCTTTGCCGGATTTTCTATAAAATTTGAAAAAATATGCCCGGAAATGTGATTAACCGGAATTATTTTTTTATTGAAAGCATACGCCAGTCCGCGCGCGAAGTGAACACCAACAAGCAGAGCGATGACAAGCCCGGGTCCATGAGTAACGGCGATATAGTCAATATCTTCTATTTTTATTTTCGCGGCGCGCAACGCCTTTTTAAAAACAACCGGCAAATTTTTTGCGTGTTCGCGCGCCGCCAAAGTAGGCACCACACCGCCAAACGGCGCGTGAATTTTTATTTGCGATGAAATAATGCTTGATAATATTTCAAACTTCGGCGTTGTTTTGCCTGTAATTTTCACTACCGCGCAGGCAGTATCATCGCATGAAGTTTCAATAGAGAGGATTAACATTGTAGCCCTACGGGGAATCGAACCCCGGTTATCAGCTTGAAAAGCTGGTGTCCTAACCACTAGACGATAGGGCCTGCTGTTGCTTAAGCGCTTGTTATAATATAATGTTTTAAGTATAAAATCAATATTATATGCTACAGGCAGAATATTATTATTTAAAAGCGGGCAAAGCGGCGGATTTGGAGAATCCGAAGGAACGGAAAATATACCGGTTTTTTGAAATGATGCCGGGCATTTTGGCATGGGGCACTCTGGCACTTTTAGTTCTGTTGTCTTGGCTGACTCCTATTTGGATCGCTTTCTTTATTATCGCGTTTGATGTCTATTGGCTGCTTAAAACCATTTATCTGTCTTTGCACCTGCGCTCCGGATTCAAAAAAGTCCAAGCGAATACAAAAATCAATTGGCTGGAAAGATTGGAGCGGGAGAAAGCCGAGTGGAAGGAATTTTACCATCTGATTATTCTGCCAATGTATAAAGAAGATTGGGTAGTAGTGTCCGCGACGCTTGGCGCGCTTGTCGCGGCAAATTATCCGAAAGATAAAATGATCGTCGTTTTAGGCATTGAAGAAAGAGCCGGGGAGGTAGCGCGGCAAGTTGCCAAAGAAGCGGAGAAGGAATTTGGCGATAAATTTTTTAAATTTTCAGTTACGGTCCATCCGAAAAACATAGAGGGAGAAATCGCCGGGAAGGGGTCAAATATCGCCTTTGCCGGCAGGGAAGCCAAGGAAAAAATCATTGATTCGCTTGGCATTGATTATGGCAAAGTGATAGTTTCCGCTTTCGATATTGATACTGTTATTTGGCCTGAATATTTCTCGCGGCTTGCTTATGTGTATATGTCTTCCGACAGGCCGGAGAGAAAAAGTTTCCAACCTATCCCGTTTTATATCAATAACATTTGGCAGGCGCCGGCTGTCGCGAGAGTGATTTCGTTTTCAGCCACTTTTTGGCACACTCTTCAGCAGGAAAGGCCGGAGAGAATGACGACATTTTCCTCGCATTCAATGTCTTTGCGGGCGCTTGTCGGAGTTGATTTTTGGCAGACTAATATGGTATCCGAGGATTCTCGCATATTCTGGCAATGCTTTTTGCGCTATGACGGCGATTATGAAGTGATTCCGCTTTATTATCCTGTTTCCATGGATGCCAATGTGTCGGATAGCTTTTTCAAAACATTGGTGAATCAGTACAAACAGCAAAGGCGCTGGGGATACGGCGTTGAAAATATTCCTTATTTTCTTTTCGGTTTCTGGAAAAATAAAAAAATCAGTTGGCGCAAAAAATTAAGCATGGGCTTTAATATTATAGAAGGCTTTCATTCTTGGGCGACCAACGCGTTGATTATTTTTATGCTCGGTTGGCTGCCGCTTTATCTTGGCGGGGAAGCATTCAATACCACCCAGCTTTCATATAATTTGCCGCAGATTACCAGAAACATTATGACGGCGGCAATGCTTGGCATAGTCAGTTCTGTTGTTTTAAGCATTATTTTATTACCGCCGCGTCCGCCTGAATATGGCAGATGGAAATATATATTAATGGTGCTTCAGTGGCCGTTGCTTTTTATAACCATCATTGTTTTTGGCTCTATGCCAGGGTTAGACGCTCAAACTCGGCTTATGCTCGGCAAGTATATGGGTTTTTGGGTCACCCCAAAAACAAGGAAGTGATATTTTAAGATTTACGCGTTTGTCCAAGTTCGAGACAAAATCGAGGCTTGAGATGAGGCGTACATTGGTACGACGAGTCTCAAACGTAGATTTTAACGAAGAAATTGTACAAACCCTTGTGGCTTGAGCAGATAATATTCTTAGATTTATTTGTTGCTTGCTCAAGCGCGTAAGTCTTAATTTATTTTTTTATTGCCAGCGAGATGAGAAATATAAGCGCGGATATCAAAACAATCGTGCCGCCACTTGCGAGATTGAGATAAAAAGAAGCGAAAAGCCCGGCAATCACCGACGATAAAGAAAACAGCACTGATAAAATAACCGTTTGTTTGAAACTGCGCGCGAATTGCATGGCGGTCATTACCGGAATAACCATAAGCGCGCCTATAAGCAATATGCCGATTATCCGTATGGATATCGCTATGGCAACTGCCGCCATTATGACTATTAACAGATTAAACGCTCTTGAGTTGACCCCGCTTGCTTGGGCCAGTTCTTCGTCGAAAGAAACAAAAAACAGTTCTTTATAAAACATCAGCATAAGCGCGATTATTCCCGCGCTTAAAATTCCGATAAGGTATAGATCAGTCAAAGTTACGGTTGAAATACTTCCGAAAAGCACGCCGAAAAGATCAGCGTTAAATCCCCGAACGGCGCTTATAAGCACCACCGCGAACGCCAGACTGGCGGAAAGAAAAAGGGCTAGCGCCGATTCTCCGAAGATTCTTCTTCTTTCACGCAGTTTTTCTATTCCGATAGACGCTAAAACAGTCGCGAGCACTGTAACCGCCAGAGGATGAATATTTGCCAGAAGCCCCAAAGCTACTCCGGCAAGAGAAACATGAGCAAGAGTGTCTGCCATAAGCGAATATCGCTTCACGACCAAAAAAACACCTATCAAAGGAGCGATTGTCGCAATCGCGATGCCGGCCGCAAACGCTCTCAACATAAAATCAAATTGAAATATTTCCATATTCTCTAATGTTGGTGTTCAATTAAATTTACGCTTTTTCCGTAAAGTTCATCCAGATATCCTTCTTTGATAAATTCTTTCGGCGGACAGTTGCATATCAAAGTCCTGTTTAAGCACAAAACCGATTCCACTTGCCGGGTGATAAAATTCAAATCATGGGAAATGAATATAATGGCCAGTTCAAGTTCTTTGCGCAGTTCGTTGAGAAATTGGTAAAATTTTTCTTGTGATGGAGCGTCAACTCCGGCAACCGGCTCGTCCAGTATCAGTATTTTCGGTTCTCCCGCCAGCGCCCGCGCTATGAAAACCCGCTGTTTTTCCCCGCCGGAAAGATGGCTTATCAATTCATTTTTATATTTGCTTATATCCGCAGCTTCCATCGCTTTGGCAACCGCTACCTTATCTTTTTGAGAGAATTTTTTTAACGAGCCGATTCGCGCGGTTCTGCCGGTTTGTACTACTTCTTCCACGGTGGCTGGGAAGTATATTGTTTCCGATATTTTTTGAGGCACATAACCGATTAAATGGCGATCTTTGGATAAGCTCACGTCATGTCCGAAAATTTTCACTTCTCCTTTAAGCGGATCCAATAGCCCAAGCAGGATTTTGACAAGCGTCGTTTTGCCGCCGCCATTCGGCCCTATCATCCCGATATATTCCCCGTTTCTCACCGAAAAACTGATATTGTCCAATATCATATGCCGGTTATATTTGAAGCTCAAATTATTCACTTCTATGCAATTTTCGGATTTTGATTTATTCATATGCAATATAACGCTTTGCGAAGATTATTGAGATTTTCTTCCATTATGGAAAAATAATCTTTTCCCATTTCAATTTTGTCTTCAGCAAGTCCTTCTATAGGATTTAACGACAACATTCCAGCATTTGCTTCCAGCGCAATAGTTTCAGCGAATTTTTTGTTAGCCAGCGGTTCAAAGAAAATGAAACGAATATTTTTTTCTCTGATCAGTTTTATTATTTCCCCGAGTTGTCGTGGCGAAGGTTCTTGATCAGGAGATAGCCCGGCGATTGAAACGACTGTTAAATTATATCTGCCAGCAAGATGGCTGAATGCGTCATGGGGAACTATTATATCTCTAACTTCGCAGTTTGCGAGTCCTTGCTGATATTTTACATCAAGATTGGCAAGTTTGCTAACAAAAATTTCTCCATTATATATATATCCATCTTTATTTAGCGGGTCCGCTTCAATGAGAGCGTCTCTTATTATCAACGCTTCTTTTTGGGCAAGCGCGGGGTCGAGCCAAATATGAGGATTATTGATTGGTTTAAAATGAGAGCTTAATTCCAAGCTGATTATTTTATCGGATTTCAAATCTTTTGCCGTTTTTCCAGCCCATGAGTCAAAGCCGCCGCCTATGAACAAAAAAACATCTGAAGATTTTATTTTAATGATGTCTTTTGGCGTCGGCTCAAAATCATGAGGCTCTATGCCAAGCGGAGTAATACTTGAGACTTCGGCAAGACCGCCGGAAATTTGCTCGGCGAAATACGCCAAAGGGTAAAAACTGGCGGTGACTTTTAATTTTCCATCATCAGGTGGTTGCCCATTTTTATTTTTAGCTTGTTGGTAGAAAAAAAACAAAGACGCGGTAATAATCAGAAAAATCAAGCTTAAAAAAAAGTAGATTTTTTTCATAATTGTGCCCTCGGAGGGATTCGAACCCCCAATAACAGGTTCGAAGCCTGTCATGATATCCATTTCAACACGAGGGCAAGTATGGCGGGCAATATTAAAATCGTAATCTTCGAAATATCATTTCAGAAATTGATTCTTCTTCCTCTTTTTCATCAAGAGCGTTGATCAAAAGCAATTCTCTTAATTTAATCGGATCCGCGCTTCCGATAGGCACGATGGTTTTCGGGATAATATGTTTTTTATTCATTAATATTAAGTATTTCAATGGCGGTTCGTAATGAATCCAGAAAGACTTAATTTCGGAATAAGGCATGAGTTTTTTATTGATATGAACCCCGCGCCCATCCGCTTTAACTAATATTTTCTCCGGTTTCTTGGCGGCGTAAAGATATATGATAACGGCAAAAAGCAAAATTGTAGCCGCTCCGAATATGTTTTTTAAAATCAAAAGACTAGCGAATATGCCGAAAAACACTATTCCCATGGTTAAAAACCAGCCGGTGTCTTTTTCGTGGTATTCAAATTCTTCCGTTTCCCAAGAAATTTCAGACAACGGTTGCGGCTTTGCGATTTCTGTTTCGGATTGCTGTCCTAAAACATTCCGCAAGTCCAATATATTTTTGTCGTCTTGTTGCATAAATTAGCGGTGGGGGTGAGATTCCTCCTCCTCCAAAATTTTGCGTGCCTGTGGCACAAGCAAAATTTTTCCTCCAGAGTCCGGGTTTTCAAAAACGTAAAGCAGTTTACGTTTTTGAAATACCCTTCAAATCCCATTCAATAATACCAATTCTCACGTCGCGAGACTTGCTCTCCAAACTTGTATTTTCCCAACTGCGGTGGGGGTGAGATTCGAACTCACGGTACGGTTTCCCGTACAATAGTTTTCAAGACTATCTCCTTAAGCCGCTCGGACACCCCACCTTTTATTTTGTGCGCCCACCAGGATTTGAACCTGGGACCATTCGCTTAAGAGGCGATTGCTCTACCAACTGAGCTATGGGCGCTCTTCTTCGTGACAACAAGCTATCTGCGGACTGTTCTCGCCGTAGCTATCCGTTTCGGAGAACCGAAGGCGGAGAGGGTGGGATTCGAACCCACGGACCCCTTTTGAGGGTCAACACATTAGCAGTGTGCTGCTTTCGGCCGCTCAGCCACCTCTCCATTTTAATATAAATTTCAGAACAGAAAATAAAAAGTTACTGCGATAAAATACCACTTTTTACGTTAGTTTGCAACCACAAAAGCGGTGACGGAGCGGGCGCCGGAGGATTTGAGCGCGCGGGCGCATTCGTTTAGAGTGGCGCCGGTTGTCATCACATCATCCACTATTATTATTCTTTTCCAGGCAACCAGTTCCGGTTTGCGGCAGACAAAAGCGTTTTTAATATTTTCCAGCCGTTGATTGTGATTTGAAGTTTCTGTCTGAGGTTTGGTGTTTTTTGCCCTTTTCAAAATATCTTCGCAATATGGAATTTTAAAAAATTCGGCGATTTCTTTGGCGAGCAAGTCCGCTTGGTTAAATCCGCGCTTTATTTCTCTTCGTTTGTGCAGAGGCACCGGCATAATAATGCAATTTTTTGGCGGTTGGAAATTTACCAAAGATAAATGATGAATCAATATTTTCGCCAGCGGATACTTCATGTCCGCTATAGAATGGAATTTTAAGCCGGTTATCAGCTCAGAGACCGGCCGTTGGCTGTAATCCGTTGCCACATATATTTTGTTTAGGACAGATTTATTATCCGGTTTCTGCGGGACTCTTTTAATGACTATTTTCGCGCGGCAATCGTCGCATAAAAAAGTCCCTTCTTTTCCGCATCCGACGCAGAAAGAAGGGAAGAGAGTGTCTAGACAAAATTTTTCGAATTTATTATGTTTTTTTTCTGTTGGAATTATCACTTATTAATTCATAAATCTTAAATCGTAATTCTAAGACCCTGATATTCCATATTAACTAGGATGTTAATTATCTCGCCCCCCTCAACTCCTTTGCCAAGCATAAGTTCCGCTATCGGAAATTCCACATATTCGGCGATGATTCGCTTGACTAGTCTGGCCCCCTCATTTTCACTTTCTGATTTCCCCGCCAGCCAGCCAAGCGTTTTTTCATCCCAAGAAAGTTGGATCCCCTTTTCTTTTTTTAATTTCCCCGCCAGTTCATTTAAATGGATTTCAACAATTCGTTCAAGCGATTTTTTGCTCAAAGGCAGGAAAGTCAAGATATGATCCATTCGGTTCAGCAATTCAGGCCTCATTATGGATTTGAGAGAAGCCAAAACATTTTTTTCCACATCTTTATATTCCGAGCTGAAATCCGTTTTTTCTTCGAAAAATCCAATCGCTTTTTTATTAAACTCTTCCGTGCCTATGTTTGAAGTGAGCATGACGATAGAATTCCTGAAATTGGCGGTTTCCGAATTGGCATCGGTCAATATTCCCTCATCAAGGATTTGAAGTAATATATTGAATATTTGCGGGTGAGCTTTTTCTATTTCATCAAAAAGCACAAGCGCGTAAGGATTGCGTTTGATTCTTTCCGTTAAAAATCCGCCTTCTTCGTATCCGACATATCCCGGCGGAGCGCCAAGAAGGCGGGAAATGCTGTGTGGTTCGGAAAATTCCGACATATCTATCCTGATAATGTTGCCGGCAAACACTATACTTGCCAATTCTTTAGCAAGCTGGGTTTTGCCGACACCCGACGGGCCCAACAACATCAAAGAAGCAAGCGGCCTGTTTTTTTGCAATAGTCCGGCCCGCGCTCGCGCGAGAATTTGGGCGGTTTTATCTATCACATGATTCTGCCCAATAATTTTTTCTTTGAGAGATTTTTGAATATCAAGGTGGTTTGCCGCGTTTTGCTCATCTATCGCTGTCGCGCCCAGCATTTCAAAAATTGTTTCTTTAATATGTGTTTCTGTGAGTGTTAACAGGGGAGAGGCGCCGGCTTTTTCCAGAACTCTACTTTTTGCTTTTTCAAGTTCTAAAACCAGCGAATTTTCAACCGATTGAAGGCTTAAACCGTCGTCGTAAAGACCGGCGCCTACAGCCTCATTTTTACGGGCAAGAATTTCTTTAAGTTGATTTTCTGCCGCTATTAATTCTTGTTCTTCTTTTGAAATGCCATGTAAGTTTTTCAGTCGAGCGGCGGTTTCATCCAGCAGATCCAGCGCTTTGTCCGGCAAACGCTTTTGATGGAGATATTTCTGGGAATAGTATATCGCCGATTTTATGGCTTCATCGGAAATATTCAGGTTATGATGAGCTTGATAACCGGTTTTCAGATTTTTTATCAGAACAAAAGTGTTTTCTTCCGTTTCTTCGGCGATTAAAATCGGTTGGAATCTTCTTGCCAAAGCAAAGTCCCGCTCAATTGTTTTTTTGTATTCGGCGGTTGTGGTGGCGGCAATCAGAGCTATCTCTCCCTGCGCCAGCGGGGCTTTGAGCATATTTGCCAGATCAAGCGCGCCGCTCGCGTTGCCCGCTCCGACGATTGTGTGGATTTCATCAATAAAAAGTATTATTTGTTTATCTTTGGCTTCTTCCAATATATCTTTTACACGCGCTTCAAAATCACCTCTAAACATGGCGCCGGCGACAATTTCACCTGGATCAAGATAAAATATTTTTTTATCGCGCAAAAACGGAGTTATTTCTCCGCTGGCGATTTTTTGGGCGATGCCGTGGATAATGGCGGTTTTCCCGACGCCAGCTTCGCCGATAAGCAGAGGATTGTTTTTTGTTTTTCTCAACAGGGCGTTTATCGTTCTTTGAATTTCTTTTTCTCTGCCAAAAACCGGCTGGAGCTTGCCTTCTTTGGCTTTTTTGACCAGTTCTTCGCAAAAAAATGATAGGGCGGGGAATTGCTCCTGCGTTTCTTTTCCTTCCTTTTTCTTTCCTATGCCGCGGGAGAATATAGGTTTGCTTGAAGCGAATCCAGATTTCGCGAAGCGGTCCAAATCGTGAAATTGAGCGGAAGACCGCAAGAAATTATCCAGTTGATTCGTTATTTTTGAATATCCTTTTTGGCTTTTGAGCAAAGTTGATTCTTTGAGTATTCCGTAAAGCAGATGCTCGGTGCCGATATAGACATGATTGTGTTTAGCGGCGGATGTTGCCGCTTTTTTGATTATCTCTTTTGAAGAGCTATCCAGCTTATCAGCTATCATGATTAAGTCAGCTTCTTCCGGTTTATTTTGTTTATTTTTTTGTTTTTGCGCTTTTGTGTTTTCGTGTTTTCGTGATGTTGTGTTCTTTCCTATCCCATTCAATGACAGTAAATTATACGCCAAACTGCCTTTTTCGGAGAGCATGGCAGTCAGCAAATGAGCCGGAGCGATTTGCTGGCCGGTGTTTTCTTTTTCAGCTATCGTCAAAGCCGCCACAAGCACATTTTTAGCGTGAGCGGTAAATTTGAAAAAAGGGTTTTGAGAAGTAGTTTTCATAGTCAATAAACACCACTATAACATTTAGAGGTTATCTTGCAACCGCATGAGATTTAAGATTCACGATTTAAGAATGAGTTAAACTTGAGACCACTGCTGTTCTTATTCTTAAATCTTAATTCTTAAATCTTTTTATTCCATGTGCGCTTCATCCTGCACGGTGACAGTGAAGTAATAGGATTTATTGTAGTTGAATATATTGCCGTAAAAAGCGTTATTATATGTATATGATACAGGGTCTCCGCTCTCAACTATGTTGCTTCCATCTAATATCGGGTCGTATTTGCCTGTTACAATGTTAAAGTTATTTATGGTTGTAGTGTAGAGTGTTGGCATCGGATCTGTTTGATTATTGGTCCCGCCACAACCCACTCCTGAATCTATAAATCCGTTATGATCCGTGTCGCAGGCATTTTCTTCGAATATATTAATGGTGTATTGCGCCAATGGGTCGGATTCGCTGTCTTTATAAACAAAAGTAAATGTTGGGTCAAGAGGAGCCGTAGTGCAAACATTAAAGGTAGTTGTCAGATTTTCCGCTGTCGGCGGTTTGTTTGGAAGCTGGGTTTTTAAATAAACATAATACGGGTTC
>CAYIVQ010000006.1:10061-30100 GCA_964366905.1 uncultured Candidatus Saccharibacteria bacterium | reverse complement strand
GGGTGAGAGTTAAGAAACTTAGAATTTGAGATTTGGGACTTGTTTTGATTTTTTGGTTTTGATCTTTGGAAAATTAATAGAATCCGGTGAAAAGTCACCCTGCTCGGACAGGGCTACCGGAAATTGTTTTTGCCGAAAAATACAGTTAAAGTTTGCGAGAATTTATATTTAAGCAAACGCTGTTTGGCAAACAATAAAACACATAAACTCTCACGAATTGGCGATACTTACCTGGATATAGTCTGGCGAAATAAGCAAACCAATGCGGGGAATGGCGGTCGTGGCCGCCGTTTTTCAAAAGAAGAGTATCGCAATCAAGCGCTTCCGGCAATGTCCCGTACGCGCGCTGGGTCCGCGACCTCCGGCAGGCCCTCTTGGGCAGGCTCGATCCCGACTTTCGCGATGACAATTACGGCGTTCGTTCCGGGGTGGAAGATTGTGTGCTCAAAGATTTCTTCCAGCCGCCGAGCATTCTGCCGACTTCGGCAAGTTTGCTCTGCGTCTGGAAAATCTTTGTTTCGTTGGCAATTTTCAATTCCAGAAAAAGACGCAGTTTTAAAATGGCGATTTCCAGATGGCTTTCCGCTTTGATAAGATAAGCGGTTTTCAGCGGTTTCGGCGCGTTTTTAGCCATAATCAATTCCTGCAATAAAGATAAAATACTGTTTTCTAAACTTATTCCCAAAGAATATCGCCATCTTTTTTCAGCATGACTGCTGATGTCAATAATTGATTTATAAACCTCATAAGTTCTATTTATTATGGGAAGTGTATCCATAGATTTAAGTTTATCAAATATTTGGCAAAGTTGGTATAACTTCAGGAGAGGGAAAAGAAAAACCAAAGAGCTTGAATATTTTCAGTACTTTTTAGAAGAAAATCTGCGAAGATTGCGCGATGAATTGAATGATGGCACATATAAACACGGCAAATACAAAAGATTTATTGTAAATGACAATAAGCGCAGAGAAGTCGCGGTGGCGAGCGTGAAGGACAGGGTGGTCCATCGCTTGCTTTATGAATATCTCGTTAAAATTTATGACGGGACTTTCATATTTGACGCATGGTCGTGCAGAAAAGAAAAGGGATTGGTTGGCGCAATTGAAAGAACACAGAAATTTTTAAGCAAATTTTCCTTCTGTTTTGTCTGGCGGTCGGATATTAAAAAATTCTTTGACAATGTTGATCATGAAACTTTGACGGACATTCTCTGTTTTCGTGTTGTTGACCCAAAAGCGGCTTATCTTTTAGCGGAAGTTACCGGAAGCTATTCAGTGCCGGCAAGGGAAAATAAATCCGTGCGCCAAAAAGGAATACCGATCGGCAACTTGACCAGCCAGATTTTTGCCAATATTTATTTGAATGAATTTGACAGGTTTGTAAAACACAGCATCAAGCCGCCGGCGTATTTGCGTTACGGAGATGATTTTATTGTTATAGCGAATAACCTGGATAGACTTTATCAAATTAAAAAAGAAGCGGTAATATTTTTGAAGGAAAAATTACGGTTGGAAATTAACACGAAAAATGATATTATAGTGAAAGCAAAAAGAGGGCTGAGGTTTTTGGGAACAGAAATTTTCCCCAATGGCAGGCGGTTAAATAAAAGGAATTGGCGGAGAGCAAAATCAAGATTAAATTTAGCGAATATTTCAAGTTACAGCGGATTAGTAAGAAAACATAGTAAAAACAAGCGAGTCAGAGAATTTAATTGGATGATTTTGGAAAAATTAAACAAAACTGTCTGATAAATATTATGAAGAACAATTTTGAAAAACTTAATCAGCAAAGCATAGCCCAGGACGAAGATAAAAAATCGCAGGAAAGTCCAGAGAAGCAAATTTCTATAGAATCATCCGTGAAGTGGCGAGAGCAAAACATAGCGGAACGCACGCACGCGGAAGCGCTTTCCGGCGAGAGCTATGAAGACACGGCCGCGGCACTTGGCAGTGTGGAAGAACTACGGGATTTTCGCGAGAAACTGCGCGACGTTCCATTTAGCAGTTTTCACGAGGTTGTGGAAGAAATGACGAATATAAGCAAAGCGCGCCTTTCTGAAGAGGAAAGAAGTGGCCGCATAGAGCGTTTAGTTGATGTTATGGAAGAAAGGGTCAGCCGGCTTTCGCCAAGGGTGGCGGATTTGTACGCAGGAATATTGTCCGAGATCAAAGGAGAGCAGTATGAACCGCAATACGATATAACGGTAAGAAAAATAGCTGAATTGCGACAAGAGGGCGATATGGATATTCTATTTTCATCGCGCGCTTCGTGGGATATGAAATTAAATAGAATAGAAACCCGTTTGACCGATTATTTATCCGGAGCAAAGGCCCTTGATAGGCGCGAAGGAAGGGATATGGACGACGATATACGCAAATGGCGCGAAGAAGAATTAAAAAAGGCGCCGACAAAACCGCCCGCAAGAAGAAACGAATCAAAGCCGGGAGTTGATCCAATGGAACGGCTGAAAGAAGGCGAGCGAGCGCCGGCTATCTGGTCAATCAATCCTGCCTATGGCGGGTATTTCAAGGAACAATCATTTGCAAAATGGGACAGCAGGGGGAATGTCTGGACTGAGGAAGAATATGCATACAGCGATCCGCGCCTCGTTCCGCTTTGTGAGGAAGAGGACCATAAAAGAGGTGTTATTAATTTAACAATGAGCGCCGAAGCGCTTTCCGGCCAGTGGATAGGTTTGCCGATTCCCTATACGCATGATTTGCATGAAATTGAGGCTGGCGGTCGCGCTTGCTCAATCCAACAAGATCAAAATGGCGATTTAGTTGTTTTTGTCGGAGGAGATGCCGGAGAAGAGGTGGAGATAAAAGTTGTTTTGGCGCCAAGTCCGGATAAAAAGTTCACATCAAGGCCGGAGAACGCGGTCGCGCCCGATATGCCATCGGAGTTTTCCGAAGAGACGAATAATAAGCTGGGAGAAATAAAAATAAAAAATCGCGGCAACATTAAAAGAGCCAGCGCGCTGGCTTCGTTTGTCAGAAGTCGCGTAAAGTATCTCGCGCCCAAGGATCAAGCGGAAGGCGATTATTACAATAATTTTTACAATACCCACCCAAACGGTTTTGCCGGCGCGGTGGATGAAATTAAGCAGGCCGACTGCGATGTGGCAAACACATATTTCGCGGCTCTTTGCGCCAAGATTAACATTCCGGTAAGGCATTGCGTCGGACATAGCGTCAAAGGCAGAGATGAACGAGGCGCTTCAAGCATAAATTCCGGCACCGGCCACGGCTGGAGCGAGGTGTGGGATGAAGTGAAAAAAGAATGGGATAGAATGGACGCGACTCCTTCCGGTGACAGTCAGTTGGAAGACGAAAAAGAGCAAGAAGGCGGTGAATCAGTTCCGGGCGATTACGGAGGGCAAGAAGCTATCAGACCGTCCGATGAAGAGCTGGAAGAATTGCGTAAAAAGTTGGCGGAACGCAAAGAAGAATTGAGTTACACAAAAGAAGAGCGGCGATTGGCGGAAGGTGCGGCGATAGAACTGAAAGAAGCACGGCAGATTATTAAAGAAATAAACGAAGCGGAACGGACCCGTCTGCCCAACGGCGAGTTGGTGATTGACGCACTTTCGCGGCTTTTTAACGCCATAGCGGAGTCGCGAAAAACAAAGGCGCCGGCATACGACGGTCCGGTGCGCAAGCGCGAAGGAGGCGAGCGGATAGAGGATATTGTGAGGCATAAAATCGGCGCTATGGCCGGTGATACGGACCCGATGTCGCGCGAAAAAGCAAGCGAAGAAACAAAAGAAGAAAAAATTATTGGCGGGTTTGACCTTTATATGATAGGCGACAAATCCGGTTCTATGCGGAGCACAGTTGAAGGAGAACGGTTGTGGGAGACGCAAAGGCGCGCTGAATATCTTATTTTTTCCTCTTTGCACAGTTTTGAAAGGAATTTAAAGCGAGCTGGACTATTAAAAGAAAACGCGCTCTCCGTGCGTACGCAAGGGATATCTTTTCGCGGCGACGATCCCGAAGATATTGACCTGGACAAGCCGCTCTCTTCGGATTTCTCAGCTAAAGACAAAGTTAAAATGTGGCGCAGTCTGACTGAACAAGGTTTCGGCAACGGTGATGAGGAAGCGCTCTCTTATGTTTATGAACAAATCAAAAAAGAGATGAAAGAGAATGAGAAGGGGGGCGGTAAAGATAATCGCCTGCGGCTTGTTATTGCCTGCTCGGACGGCGGATATGTCGGCGCTGAAGGCCAGATGCAGGCGCTGGCAAAAGAGCTTCATAAATTAAATACGATTGTGGTTGGCATGGGCCTGACCGAAACGGCGGCAACCGTTTCGGCGGTAATGGAAAATCCGCCCTACAGCCGGGGTGATATTGTCAGCAACATAGATGATCTTCCGGCTATGGTTGCAAAATATGTAGTCTTGGAAGCGGTTAAACTTTTTCCGGAAAAAGCCAGAGAAAACGCGCGGCGGACAATAGAGAGCGCTATTGATAAGTTCAAAAATATTAAGTAAAATATAATTATGGGAAATATTGAAGAATTTATGCCCCAGCAAGGACAATTGCCGGAGTCCGCGCCCGAATCCGAACAGGAAAAGAGAGCTCGGCTTATTTCGCGTTACATTGAAACGCGGGTTATCGGCGCGAATGAAGGAGTCGGGGAGGAAGAAGAAAAAGAGATAAGCGAGTTTTATAAAAAAATAAATCCGAGAGAAAAAGCGGATACTCTTTATTCCAAATTAATGGCGTATGCGCTGGACAAACAAGCGGAAGCTGAAAGAAAAAAACAAGTGGGAGGCAAGGAGGAAGATATTGGAGCGGAGACCGCGGACCCGTATTTTATAAGCGAGATAAAGGTTTTATTTAGCGACTCGGAAATGCGCGATATTTTTTCCGATACATACGCGGAAGCGAGGGTTGACGCTAAAAAATTTCGTTTTTCTGAACTGGGTAATCTTTATCAAACCATAAGCAAGGAAGTTGAACGAAAAGAAGATGACTATAAACGATTAGAAAAGGATTTGCATTTAGGCAAGATAGCCGGTGAAGGGAGGGTTTCTTCCGCTAAGTCGCGTATGGCACGTTTGGCGGATAATCTTGATGTTTTGAATAGGCAAAAAAAAGAAATGGAAGAGCTGGATGGCATGCCGAAAACCGCTGAAAACACTGATGCCGCCGCTAACTTTCAGTATGAAAAATTAAAAAATTATAAAGAGCAATTAGACAAAGGGTTTGTTTGGCTTCCTTCGCGAAAAAAAATTCACCAAAAGACAGTCAGTGCGGTATTAAATCATCGCTGGCCTGTTTTGATAGGCGAGGCCGGCAGTGGCAAATCAGATCAGGCCGATGCCGCCGCCATAGAACTTACCGGATACCTGCCAACCGAAATTGAATGCGAATCCACGACCGGAGAAACTCAACTTATCAAAGACGCGGCTATCGATGATTCAAAAACAGGCGGAAGCTATGAAAATTACGGTTCTTTGATGCGCGCGTTTACCGGCTATGACGATTCAAGGCAAAAAGAACCGGAAGTAAAAACAGGCCGCATTGCTCGTTTTGATGAATCAGGAAGGTTGGGGCCTAAGGCTTATTCTATTATAAAGAAGGCGCGTCAAAAAAAGCCCGGAGATGATTTTTATGGGCATCCTATGCTACCCGGCGCCGGGGCTATTTGGACATCCAATCCCGTAGGCCAGCGATATCCGGACAGGCATGCTCCTGATCCGGCGATGAGAAGAGAGTTGGCTGAAATAAATGTTGATTATCCCGATATGCTAAAAGAAAATCCGGAGCTTTATGAATTTGCCTTAGCCGCGCTTTTTGACGGAAACAATCATATTAGCGCGTCTAAAAAAGAATTGGCGCCGGCGTATGAGAAAAAAGAAATTCCGGAGGATCAAAGGGAAATTTTGGAAGACGGCAGTATTATTATTGCCAAAGACGAAATAATTGAAAATATGGCGGACGGCCGGCACGGGGCGCTTTGGCGGTTTTGTGGAGCTGTCAAATCTCTGCAGGATAGTTTCGTTTACGGCAACGCGGAAACGGAGAAATATCCCGACACCCTTTTGCGTTTCAAGGAAGACGCCGATGGCAACATTGAAGTAACTGCCGATGGCAGCGGGGAACCACTCACCCTTTCCACATCAACCGTTACTTTAGGCGAGCTTGCAAGCTGGATGTCAGGCTTTAATGAGCGCCGGCAAAAACAAGACGAGGAATTCAGGGTCAATACACTTATTCAATGGCTGAACTTCAAAATAAATACATACTTAGAGCAGGCGGATAAAGCTGATAAAGAAAAAATAAGAGCAATTTTCAAGCATTTTCATTTTCTGGATGACAGGTTACCGGAATCGGAGCAACTTCAACCTCTCACTCCAAAAGACATCGGCTACCTGTCTCCGCGCGTGCCAAGACCGGTGTATATGGAAAGGCCGTCTGGTATGGATGCGCTGGATAAAGTTGATACAGAGAAAGAAATTAAAGAAGTGAAGGAATACGAAACAATTCAGGTATTGCTGGAAGATGGCAACAGGGCTAACATAAAAATTCGCGAATTTGATATTAAGGAAGATCAAAATGAGACCTTGGTTAAGCTTGGCGATAAATTTATAATTGGTAGTGAGCTGTTCTATTTTTCCGGTGTCGTTGAAGACGAGAAAAGCGAGCATAACGGCCGGCCTATCGGACAATTGGCGAGCGGAGAAAAATTATACAAAGTTTTCAATTCGAAAGAGTTGAGTTTTGGCATGCTGGAATGGTTTAAAGATTATCTAGGCCGGGATATGGAAGATACGGAAAAAGAAACGGAAGAATTTTGCGCGCTTGAAAAAAACTAGAAATGATTATTCCAGCCATCATCGCAAAAGACTTTGAAGAACTGAAAACAAAGCTCAATCAAGTGGAAGGGCTTGTTTCGTGGGCGCAGATTGATGTGATGGATGGCGTTTTTGTTCCGCCTAAAACTTGGGATAATTCCGCTGATCTTGAAAATATTAGCACCGCCATCAATTTGGAAGCGCATCTAATGGTTAGCCATCCGGAAAATATTATTGATAAATGGATTAATTCGCCGGTTAAACGCATCTTACTCCATTATGAGTCAACCGATTCCGAAACCATCGTAAGTCTATTGAAAAAAATTACCGATGCCGGCAAATCTGCCGGTATCGCGTTGAAACTGGAAACTCCGCTCTGGGTTTTTGACTTTTTGATTGACTCGCTACTCGCTACTCGCTACTCGCTGCCTTCTATCCAGCTAATGGCCATTTCCGAAATCGGATATCAGGGCCATCCGTTTGAAGAAAAAACGCTGGAAAGAATAAAAACTTTGCGCGAAAAATATCCAGATGTTATTATCTCCATTGACGGTGGAGTGAATTTGGAAAATGCTTCCAAAATTATCTCCGCCGGCGCCGATAATCTTGTCGTTGGCAGCGCGATTTTTAAAAGTGATAATATTAAAGAAACGCTAGAGAAATTTGATTTATTAAAAAATTGAACATTAAATTGACTTGTGATATAATTTTCTCATGTTGCATTTAAACGACGATAAAATAAAGTTTTTGGAGGCGAAGGCGAATGATATTCGTCAGTCTATAATTGAAATGCTGATGGAAGCAAAGTCCGGGCATACCGCCGGGCCTTTAGGCATGGCGGATATTTTTACTCTGCTTTATTTCCATGCTCTGGAACACGATCCCAAAAATCCGGAATGGCCGGAAAGGGACAGACTGATTTTGTCCAACGGGCACATTTGCCCGGTGCTTTACGCGGCGATGGCACACGCTGGTTATTTCCCGATTGAGGAGTTGAAAACTTTGCGTAAATTCGGTTCGCGTTTGCAGGGGCATCCGCACCGCGAATGGCTGCCGGGCATTGAAACCAGCTCCGGTCCGCTTGGCTCCGGCCTTTCGCAGACGGTCGGAATGGCGCTGGCGGACAGAATGGACAATGGCAAGGTATCGCCCAAAAATTTTTATTGCCTGATGGGCGATGGCGAGCTTGATTGCGGGCAGGTGTGGGAAGCGGCGATGCTGGCGGGCAGAGAAAAGATTCATAACATCACCGGCTTTATTGACCGCAACAACATTCAGATAGACGGCTTTACGGAAGATATTATGCCGCTGGAACCGCTCAAAGCGAAATGGGAGTCTTTTGGCTGGCATGTTCTGGAAGTTGACGGGCATAATTTTGAAGCTATCAACGACGCCATCGGTGAGGCGCAGGCGGTGTTTGAAAAACCGAGCATGATAATCGCGCACACCATTCCCGGCAAAGGCATTGATTTCGTGGAGCGCCGCTTTGAATGGCACGGCATTCCGCCCGGCCAAGGCCCCGAAGACGCGGTGAAAAAAGCGGAACAAGGCGCGGCGATGCTTAATGAATTACGAACCTTAGGGGGGAAAATAAGAGGGGAGCATGAGTAAAATAGAATCACGAATTAAGAATCAAGAATTATGAATATTGCACAACTCAATCCGAAGTTATTTGATAAAGATGTGGAGCAGGCGCCGATTCGGTTCGGATATGGCGATGGGCTTTTGCAGGCTGGGAAGGAAGACGAGCGGGTGGTGGCGCTGTGCGCCGATTTGACCGGCTCTACTATGACCAGTACTTTCAGCAAGGTGTTTCCCGCGCGGTTTGTGCAAATGGGTATCGGCGAGCAGTCAATGGCATCTGTTGCTTCCGGTATGGCGGCGATGGGGAAGATCCCGTTTCTTGCTTCATACGCGATGTTTTCTCCGGGCAGAAACTGGGAGCAGATCCGCACTACTATTTGCTACAATGACAGCAATGTGAAAGTGGCCGGCGCGCACGCGGGCGTGTCGGTTGGTCCGGACGGCGGCACGCATCAGGCGATAGAAGACATCGCCATAATGCGGATTATTCCGAGAATGACAGTGCTGACGCCGTGCGATTCTGTTGAAGCTAAAAAAGCGACGCTGGCGGCGGCGAAAATGAAAGGGCCGGTGTATATCCGCTTGGCGCGGGAAAAAACTCCGATTATGACGACCGAAGAAACGCTGTTTGAAATCGGCAAAGCGCAATATTTTTTTGAGCCAAAAGATGGGTTAAAAGCACAAGTCGGCATCATTGCCATCGGCGCGCTGGTTTATAACGCTATCATGGCGGCAAAACAGTTGGAGGAAGAAGGGGTTGGCGCGGCAGTTTTGAATCTCGGAACAGTCAAGCCGATGGACGAAGAAAAAGTGATTGAACTGGCAAAAAATACCGGCGCGATCGTGACGGTTGAAGAGCATCAAATTGCCGGAGGTGTGGGCAGTGCGGTGGCGGAAGTATTGGCGCGCAACCATCCAACCCCGATTGAATTCATCGGCGTTCAAGACAGATTCGGCCAATCCGGCGAACCGAATGAATTGATTGAACATTACGGAATGGGAGTTTCGCATATCAAAGAAGCAGTAAAAAAAGTAATCAATAGAAAATAAATTATGTACGACATGCTTTCGGTGGGGGATGCCACCATTGACCATTTTTTCTTCATTCACGACGCGTCGGTGCAATGCGATATAAATAAAGAGGATTGTAAACTGGTAATAAACTACGCGGATAAACTCGCGGTGGATAAATATCTGCGCGTTACGGCAGGCAACGCGATGAATCAAGCGATCAGTTCGTCGATACTCGGCCTGAAAACCGCGTTTTACACGGTTATTGGCGAAGACAGCGCGGGCAACGATATTTTAGAACAGCTGAAAAGATACGGGGTCAAAGACGATTGTGTTCAGAAAGACAAAGAAAATTCAACCAATGTTTCCGCCGTTATATCGTTCAACGGCGAGCGGACTATTTTGGTTTATCATGTCGAGCGCAAATATAATCTGCCGATGGATGTGGAAACAAAATGGCTGTATCTGACATCGGCCGGACCGCAATCTGCCGTGCCGATGTTGCACGAGCAAGTTTTGAAATATTTACATAATAATCTGTCGGTCAAATTGGCGTTTAACCCCGGAACACACCAAATGCATTTGGGCTTGGAAGCGCTCAAGCCGCTTTTTACCCGCTGTGAAATTTTATTTATGAACAAGGAAGAATACGAGCGCGTGCTTGGCTTGCCGGCAGGATCTGATATTAAAGACTTAATGACTGCGATGCATAAACTGGGAGTAAAAATATGCGTGCTAACCGACGGTCCGAATGGATCATATGCGTATGACGGCGCGAAATATTATTCTTTGTCGATTTATGACGGGCCGGTAGTGGAACGCACCGGCTGTGGAGACGCGTTTGGCGCGGCATTCACCGCCGCGCGCGTTTACGATTTAAGTGTTGAAGAAGCGATGCGGTGGGGGACATTCAATTCAGCGTATGTTATCCGTATGCCCGGCCCGCAAAACGGCTTATTGGATAAACAAGAGATGCTCTCGCTCCTAAAAGATAATAAGGATTTTAAACCAAAGGAAATTTAAAAGTTCTAAGGACATCGCAAGACCTTAGATGACTCATTTCTTTTTGTTTCTCAATTTTTACAAACGGCAAATTATCAACATGAGACCTTGGCTTTTGACAGCCGGGGTTGTTTTTGCGTTCGGGTTTAGTATCGGAATAATTTTGTATATTGCAGCGCCGGAGTTGATAGTTGATTTTAAGGACGCGCTCAAAGAGTTGGCAGAGAAAGTTTCTAAAGACGGTAAGATTCAGCTCTCATGGCAATCGGTACATTTCGTGTTTTGGCAGAATTTTACCGCGGCGTTGATTGCTTCTTTTGGCGGAGCAATATTTGGCTTGCCGACGATTTTTATAAGTTTCGTAAATTTTGTTTTGCTTGGATTCCTTGCCGGTTTGGCAATATTCGGATCGGAGGCGGGTCAATTAAATCTTTTTCGTTTTTTAGTTCTAATTATTCCTCATGGAATATTTGAGATTGCCGCTATTTTGTTTTCTGTCGCTCTCGGGTTAAAGCTCGGAATTTCTTGGCTTTTGCCAAAAAGCAAAGGGCAACGCACAGAAACATTTTGGTTGTCGCTTAAGCAAATTTTTGTTATGATGCCATTAGTTGTAATATTGCTTTTTGTTGCCGCAACCATAGAAATTTTCGTGACAGGGAGTATTAGCAGGTGGTTGTAAGAAATTTTAAGATTTGAGTTGTATTTTATGCGACTTTAATTGCAAATCAAGCGTATTTTTGATACCATCTTGATATGGCAAATATAGAAAAAATAAAATCAAAAATAAGCGGACTGGCTGAAAAATATAACTTAAATTTAGTCGTTCTCTTCGGCTCTCAAGTTACAGGCAAGACGCACCCGCAAAGCGACATTGATATTGCTTTTTCAAGCGAGAGGCATTTAAGTTTGCGCGAGATTGCTGAAATGGAATCGGAAATGGCTAAAGAGTTGCAATTGAAAGACATAGAATTAATTGATTTAAAAATGGCGCCGCCGCTTTTGCTTAAACAAATCGCGCAAAAATCAATTCTTTTATACGAGAAGGAACATTCAGCGTACGCCCGCTCTAAAATTTACGCGCACAAGCGATATATGGAAGCAAAAAAACTTTTTAAATTGAGAGATGTGTCGTTTCATAAATTTTTGCAAAAAGTATGATTGATAAAGATTTAGTGAAAAGCAAGATGGCCGATATGCAGGGATATCTACAGGAATTGCATCCTATTTTAGAGCGCGCGAGCAGAGAAATCATAGAAGATAATCTGAAACTTCACACTGTTGAGAGGTTGTTCCAAGTGATCGTGGATACGGCGATAGACATTAATATTCATATTATCATGGAGTCCGATTTTACCGTGCCCGATGATTATCAAAGCACCTTTATCACTTTAGGCGAACATAAAATCTTGTCGATGGATTTCGCGGTGAAGATCGCGCCATCGGTCGGCTTGAGAAATCTGGTGGTGCATAAATACGGTCGGGTGGATATAAAAAGAATGGTTGAAGACATTAGGAATGAAATTGGCGACTACATTGATTATTTAAAATTCATTGACGGTTTTCTTAGCTCGTAGTTCTTGTGTCTATGCCGGACCCCACTTTCAGCGTTGATTTTGTTTTGCCGGATACAACCTCTTCAAACTCCCAATGATTTCTGATATGCGGATTTTTAAGATAATTTTAAAAACTTCTATTTTTCTATATCTCTTGTATTTTGGCTGGCAGATATGGGCGACACAGGATTTTTTCCAGTTTTCTGAAGTTGACTATATCAAAAATGCAAATATTATCTTCCACGAAGCCGGGCATACTTTGTTCATATTCTTCGGCGATTTTTTACATACTTTAGGCGGGTCGCTTTTGCAGATTGCCATTCCTTTTTTGCTTGCTTTATATTTTCTGCTTTTGAGAAAAGAAGTATTTTCAACAGGCGTAATGCTTTTCTGGACAGCGGGGAGCATCACTGATGTCGGCTTTTATGTAGCCGATGCTCAAAAAACATTTATTCCTTTGCTTGGTTTTCCGGGAGGAGGCGCGGCGGGACACGATTGGCATTATCTTTTAGGCGTTATGGGAGTTTTGGATAAAACTGATATGATAGCCGGTGTAGTATTTTTGTTTGCAGGAATATTTTTCGTGTGCGCCTTTTTACTTTTATTATATTCTTTATACTTAGATTTTTTAAAATTGGATTTAAATAAAAAACTCTGATGGAATAAACAGCAATGAATTTCTCTACCAAGTAATATTTTCAAAAGGCGGAAGAAGGCGGGTACGCTTTTGGGCAGTTTAATGCGTTGATTGTGTTTTCCAAATATTGATGATAAACTAAAAATATGGCAACTATTACCATTTCTAAAAAATTAATACCCCATGATGACTTAGTAATAATTTCTCGCCATGAATACGAGAAGTTTTTGTTGATTGCGAAGAAAAAGGGATATACTCAATTGGACAGGGAAATTGGCGAAGCGATTCAGGAATATAGGGCAGGTAAATATTTTGGTCCGTTTGTAACAGCGAAAGAAAGTATTGCGTTTCTGGAATCACACAGGAAAAAAATAAAGAGAAAATGAAACACATATTCTCTCCATACTTTATAGATGAGCTTGAAAAATTTCCACTACATATACAACGCAAATTCCAAAAGCAGTTATTATTGTTACTTAGAAATATTAGGCATCCGTCGCTTCACGCGAAGAAATATGATGAATCCAGCGGTATTTGGCAGGCGCGCGCAGACCGAAACATTCGGTTTTATTTTTTAATTGAGAACGATACTTATATTTTACTTACTATAAAAAAGCATCCAAAGTAATCAATATCTAACCAGCAGTTAATTGAATGCATTTTATTTGCGCTTAATAAGATATAATTAAATGAACCTCAACACCAAACAATATTTTCAAAAAGCGGAAGAGGGCGGGTATGCTCTGGGGCAGTTTAATGTGTCCACGGCGGATCAGATGAAGGCGGTGATGGAGGCCGGGCGGGAATTTGATTTGCCATCATACGATGACTGCTCCGCTCTCTGCGTTCGCGGGTTGTCGGTGATGATTGGCACATCGGAAGGGGAATGGAAGTTTTTGGGAGCGCGGCAAGCGGTGAAGCTGGCAGAAGCTTATGAAGAAGAAGGCTTGCGGGTGATTTTGAACGCCGACCATACTAAATCTTTGGAAAATGTGAAAAAAGTGCTGGAAGCGGGATATAATTCCATCCATTTTGACGGGTCGGAATTGCCGTATGAAGAAAATGTCGCGTTGACAAAACAGGCGGTAGAAATGGCGCAAGCGGTAAGCATGGACATATCAGTAGAAGGGGAATTGGGACACATCGGCGGCACCGGTTCTTCCAAAGTATTCATGGAAGAGGTGAAAATTGACGAGCGATACCTCACTGATCCGCGACAAGCGTTGGATTTCGTGGAGAGAACAGGTATAGATCGGCTGGGCGTTGCCATCGGCAATCTGCACGGCATTTCGCTTGCCGCGCAGCCGAAATTGGACATAGAAAGATTGAGCGCTATACAAAAAATATTAGCAGGCAAATGCGTTTTGGTTTTGCACGGCGGATCAGGTATTCCCGATGAGCAGATTCAAGCGGCGATTCAAAACGGTATTCGGAAAATAAATGTCAATACGGAATTGCGGATTGCGTTTACCGGGGCTTTAAAAACCGCACTTGCCGGAGACGAAACCACGCCATATAAATATCTCGCGTCTGCGATAGAAGCGATGCGGAAAGTGGTGGAAGAGAAAATCTCAAAGTTTAAAGCAATTTGACACTTCAGGCTGTTCCGCTACAATAAGGGAGCAGGGTTAGAACAAATAATTATTAATTAAAAAAGTCCATGAAAATTTTTGTAACCAGACAGATTCCAGAGATTGGAATAAATATATTAAAAGATAAAGGATACGATGTGGCGGTGTTCCAGCGCGACGAAGTGATTCCGAGAGAGGAATTGCTGGCGAGCATAAAGGGATGCGATGCCGTTTTGTCTTTATTGACTGATAAAATTGACGCGGAATTTTTTGACGCAGTTGGTCCGCAGTTGAAAATCGTCGCCAATTACGCTGTCGGGTTCAATAATATTGACATAGAAGCGGCGAAACAGCGTGGAGTTATTGTGACGAATACCCCCGGTGTTTTGACTGAAACTGTCGCTGAACATACTTTCGGCCTTATACTTTCTATTGCCCAAAGAGTAACGGAAGGAGACAGGTATGTGCGAGCCGGAAAATTTATCGGCTGGGAGCCGATGCTGCTTTTGGGCAATGATATTTCCAGAAAGACGCTCGGCGTGCTGGGGTTGGGCAGAATCGGCAGCAGAGTGGCCTATCACGCGGCGAGAGGATTTGATATGAAAATTATTTATTATGATGTAAAGCGCGATGAGCAATTTGAAAAAGAATATGGCGCGGAATTTAAAGCAACCCCCGAAGAATTACTAAAAGAAGCTGATTTTGTCAGCATTCACGTTCCATTGCTTGATTCCACCAAACATCTGATAAACGCGGAGCGGTTGGCGATGATGAAGCCTACAGCGTATCTGGTCAATACTTCCAGAGGTCCGGTTATTGACGAAAAAGCGCTTGTGGAAGCGCTGAAAAATAAAGTTATAAGAGGCGCGGCGCTTGATGTGTTTGAAAATGAGCCGGCGCTGGCTTCGGGACTCGCGGAATTGGACAATATAGTATTGACTCCGCATGCCGCTTCGGCAACTGAAGAAACCAGAGGCGAAATGGCGAAATTGGCGGCTAAAAATATCATTGAAGTTTTGGAAGGAGGCAAGCCGGTTACTCCGGTTTATTAAGATTAGGACTTACGCGCTTGAGCAGGAAGTCAGTCGATTCAGAAGAATCACCTGCTCAAGCCACAAGGGTTTGCCAAATTTCTTCGTTAAAATCTGCGTTTGAGACTCGTCGTACATCAGTACGCTTCGTCTCAAGCCTCGATTTTGCCTCGAACTTTGGCAAACGCATAAGTCCTAAAAGAGGGGTTGACCCCGTTAGAAGTTCAGAGAAGGTTTATTTTAAAATATCGGCGCGACGCGAACCGCCTTACGGCTCCCCCTGATTTTATCTTATGAGAATTTTTAAAACTTCTAACGGGGTTGATTCTATTTAATGCTTGTGATATAATTTATGGCGAAAAAAGACGTTAACAATATATTCTTAGGGTCATGTCCGGTTTGCAGGAAAAAGCTGAATGACCGGTATTTAAACGTTATAGAGAAGCAGGAATCTGCGGTTTTGTGTTGCGCGGAATGCGCTTATTGCCGCAGCTCTATCATTTTTTCCGTATCCTATATCCAGAACAATATCATAACGACCATTGGCATGCTGACTGATATTCAGATGAAAGATTTAGGAGTTATTCGTGAGGGCAAGAATATCAGCGCGGATGACGTATTAGCTATTCATCAATTTTTTAAAGAGAAACATTATGAAGATAAAAGCGACAAAAAGAGAAATAAAAGATAACCCAAAACGCATACGCAAAGCCGGGGGTGTGCCGGCGGTGCTTTATGGGCACAAAATTGCCAATTTAAATTTAACTCTTGACGGCAAAACATTCGGGAAAGTTTATAAAACTGCCGGCGAGGCGACTATTTTAAATGTGGAAATTGAAGGAGATAAAACAGACAGGAATGTACTGGTTCATGATGTTACATATGATCCTGTCAGCGGCGAATTTATCCATGTGGATTTATATCAAGTAAGAATGGACGAGAAAATTACAACTCATATCCCTTTGGCGTTTGAAGGAGAGGCGGACGCGGTGAAAACAGGCAAAGGCGTGCTGGTGAAAAATATTTATGAATTGGAAATTGAATCATTGCCCGCGGACCTTCCGCATGACATAAAAGTTGATATTTCAAAACTAGCCACTTTTGACGATGTGATAACAGTCTCTGATTTGAAAGCGCCGGCCGGCGTAAAAATTATCGCTGATATGTCCGCGATTATAGCAAAAGTTGCTCCGCCAAGAGCCGAAGAAGCGGAAATCGAAGCGCCGACGATGAGCGTGGAAGACATTAAGGTTGAAACGGAAGAAAAGAAAAAAGAAAGAGATGCTGCCAAAGCTCAAGCGGAAAAAGAGGAGTAATATTTTTCTTCCTCAATGGGTAATACTCATTTAACAACGCGCGGTTATTTTATTTTTAAGGAAAAAGTCCTGAGGTTATTTTCGGCCGCGGGGCTTTTTGTATTGATTTTTATCATATGGAGTTCCAGCGCCGCTATTGTTTCCGCGCAATCGGACGAAGAAATAAAAAATAATTTGCGGGCGCAATTACAGGATGTCCAGCAAAAGATTGCCGAATACCAGGACAATATCAACGAAATAAAGAAAAATCAAAAGACTTTAGAACGGGAAGTTTCTATTTTAGACAAACAAACAGAGAAGCAAAAATTGCAGATTCAGGAAATTAATCTTAGCTTGCGGGAAGTGGAAGGCGAGATAACTTTGAAATCAAAAGAAATGATCGGCCTTGAAAAAGAATTGGAAGAGAAAAAGATTTTACTCAACGCTTCATTGAGAAAAACGCAGGAATACGATCAAGTCGGCTGGATTAATATATTTTTAAGTAGCGGCAGTATTTCGGATTTTTTCGGGCAAGTCCGTTATTTCCAAAATCTTCAAAATGATATCAATAGCTTTATCTTAAATATTGATAATCTAAGGCAGAATCTTCGGGATCAAAAAGAAGACTTGGAAGACAAGCGTTCTGATATAATCCAATTAAAAAATTTGAACAGTTTGCAGAAACTTTCTTTGGACCAAAAAAAAGAAGAGAAAAGGAGTTTATTGAATCAGACTAAGGGCGAGGAGAAGTTATTTCAAGCCAATATCAGTAAATCAAAAAAAGACATAGCGCTTATCAAACAACAGTTATTTACATTGGAAAGCGTCGGAGTTTCCATGTCTTTTGAAGAAGCGGCGGAGAAAGCTAAGTTTGCCGGAGCAAAAGCAGGTATAAGACCGGCATTCTTGCTGGCGATTTTTCAGGTGGAATCGCGGCTTGGCACTTATGTCGGCGGCGGTTCATGGAAACAAGACATGAAGCCGGCGGAAAGGCCGTTATTTCAGCAAATTACAAGCAAGCTTGGTTTGGATCCCGATGCCATGCCGGTTTCCAAAAAACCATGGTATGGATGGGGCGGCGCGATGGGGGCGGCGCAGTTTATACCTTCCACTTGGCTTGCTTTTGAATCTCAAATCTCAAGCTTGACTGGCCATAATCCGCCTTCTCCGTGGAATATTGAAGATGCCTTTATAGGATCGGCATTGAAGCTTTCTTCCAATGGCGCCGGCAGCAGGCTTTGGAAGGACGAACACAAGGCCGCCGCGAAATATTTGGCGGGATCAAATTATAAAAAGAATGTCGCGCAATCATACGCCAACAGCGTCATGGATTGGGCAGATTATTATCAAGGCCAGATCGATGCTATTTTAGGGATGAGCGCGGCTAATAGGAAAAGTTCATGATGTTTGTATTTATTCGAGGAGGTTGGTATAATGGCTAATATGGATAAAAAATTCAAAATACAACATAAAGATAAAATAATTCCCAATGGTGAGCTTAAAGGAGCTTTGAAAGGCAAGGGAGGCCTAATCTTTTGCAAGAGCTGTAATTCTGTTTATTATAAGAAGTCATGGCATCATAATCTGCGATACTATAAAAATTTGCGGGAGGATTTGGCTGTGAGTTTCGCGCTTTGTCCGGCGTGCAAGATGATAGAATCAAAGAAATTTGAAGGTCAAATCGTGGTTAACGGCTTGCCTAAAAATTTGCATGAGAACGCGATTAATCTTATTGAAGCGTTTTGCCATCGAGCGCGCCAGAAAGATCCGATGGATCGCTTGATTGATATTAAAAAGACCAATGGCGGATTAACGGTTTTCACCACAGAGAATCAATTGGCATTGAGGCTCGCCCATAAAATCAGAGACGCTTTCAAAAAAATGGATATGAAGATTTCCTATTCCCCGTCTCCAACCAACGCTGTATATGTCACTCTGACATTTCGCTCCCCTTTGCCTTAAGCTCTTGTATCATATCCCCGATGTTGCCGTCCATTACGCTTTCAATATTGTGCCAGCTCTGTTTAATGCGATGGTCGGTGACTCTATCTTGAGGAAAATTATAAGTTCTGATTTTTTCCGAACGATCGGCTGTGCCGATCTGCTCTTTTCGCATATCTCCCAGTTCTTTCTGCTGTTTTTCCTGCTGTATTTGCGTGATTTTTGATTGCATAATTTGCAGAGCTTTTTCTTTATTTCTTGCTTGCGAGCGCTCGGCTTGAGACGCGACAATAATGCCTGTTGGCACATGGATAAGCCGCACGGCAGTCTCCACTTTATTGACATTTTGTCCGCCCGGTCCTCCGGCGCGGTAGGTTTCCATCTTAATATCCGCCGGACTGATTGTGATGTCTGTTATTTCCGCTTCCGGCAAAACCGCCACAGAAATAGTTGAAGTATGAATTCTGCCTTGTTTTTCCGTTTCCGGTATTCTTTGCACTCTGTGCACGCCGCTTTCATAAAACATATCCGCATAGACTCCCTTGCCGGATATTTCAAAAACGATTTCTTTAAATCCTCCAAGCGCAGTTTCATGCGAATCTATTAATGTGACGCTCCAATTTTTGCTCTGGGCGTATTTGGAATACATTCGAAATAAAGACGCGGCAAAAAGCGAAGACTCGTCGCCGCCGGCCCCGGCTCGTATCTCCACTATCACATTCTTATATTTGTTTTTTTCATCCGGTGAAATAAGATTTTTAACTTCTTCCCCCAGTGTTTTTTTTAAATTAGTCAGCCGTTTTATCTCTTCTTCGGCCAATTCGCGCATTTCTTCATCTGTTTCCGTTTCCAAGAGCTTTTCATTATCTTTAAGCTCTCTCTCAGTTTTTTGCAATTCCCCGTATTTTTCAATAACTTCTTTGAGTTCCGCGTAGCGTTGGGAAAGTGTTTTATACTTTTCCACATCAGAAAAAACCTCGCTTTGGGCGAGTTCTTTCTCCAGTTCGTTGAATTCTTTCTTTAGAGCCTCTAGTTTATTTTTCACTTTGAGATGCCTGAAAAATTACCCCGCTCATTCTTTTTTCTTCCGAGGGGCTTTTTGTTTTGGAGTTGCGGTAGCGGCCGCGGCGACTTTGCGCTTGAATTTCTCCACTCTTCCGGCGGTGTCTATTACTTTTTCCTTGCCGGTATAAAATGGATGACAGGCATTGCAAATTTCCACGCTTATTTCTTTCAGCGTGGAGCCGACTTTAAAATGATTGCCGCAGGCGCACTTAACGGTGGCCTCATAATATTGTGGATGGATACCTGTTTTCATGAAGGGTATGTTACTATGGAAACAAGCATCTGTAAACCCCTTGACCGATATGGCGTTTTTGCGGTATTATAAAAACATACATATAACCCCATTTAATTGTTCTTTTAAAAAGGAGGTGATGCGAATTCTTGCTCCCTGTTTGTCCAAGAGCAAAGCGATTGGTAACAAACAGCAGTGCAGAAATGTAGTTTCTGCGTTTTAGTTTTTTCACCCTTAACCCTTAATTTGGAGGATATAGCATGAAAAACGTCAAACAGTCGAGAAGAAAAATCAAGGCGTATTTAGAGGATC
>CAYIVQ010000006.1:7179-9961 GCA_964366905.1 uncultured Candidatus Saccharibacteria bacterium | reverse complement strand
TTCCTTTTTGGCCAAAATAAGCGTATAATAGCTCCTCATGAAGCAGAAAAACGATATTTTTAAATACGGCAAAATCGCGGTATCCGGTGCTCGTGCGCACAACTTAAAGAATATCAGTCTGGATTTGCCGCGCAATAAACTCATCGTTATCACGGGGCTTTCCGGTTCCGGCAAGTCTTCTCTCGCGTTTGATACTCTATATGCAGAAGGACAGCGGCGTTACGTGGAATCGCTTTCTGCTTACGCCCGCCAGTTTTTGGGAGTGATGGACAAGCCCGATGTTGATAATATAGACGGCCTCTCGCCGGCGATTTCCATCGATCAAAAAAGCGTCACTTCAAATCCGCGTTCAACAGTCGGCACCATAACGGAAATTTACGATTATACGCGCCTGCTTTTCGCGCGGATAGGCAAGCCGCATTGCCCGAATTGTGGCAAGCCGGTAATCAAGCAAACCGCGACTCAAATAACGGATCAAATATTGAAAGTAAAAAACGGCAAACAGATAGCGGTTTTGGCGCCGATCGCGCGGGACAAAAAAGGCGAACATAAAAACATTTTTGAAAATATTTCCAAGGCCGGCTATCTGCGAGCGAGAGTGGATGGCGTTGTGATGGAATTAGAAGAAGCATTCGGGCTTAATTTGGATAAATATAAAAAGCACAACATTGAAGTTGTCGTGGACCGGCTTGTCGCGGAACCGAAAATGGACAGGGCAAGGGTGGCTAATTCGGTTGAAACGGCATTGCGAATTGGAGAGGGATTGGTGATCGTTGCGTCGGACGGAGAAAAAGACGCGGTGTTTTCGGAACATTTCGCCTGTCCGGATTGCGGTATTTCCATTTCTGAAATTGAACCGCGGAGTTTTTCTTTTAACAGTCCTCATGGCGCTTGCCCTGTTTGCTCCGGCTTAGGCAAACAGCAAAAAGTTGATCCCAATTTGATTATTTCCAACCCGCGCCTTACTTTCGCGGAAGGGGCGATAAAATTCGCCCAGCCGGGATTTGGCGGAATTTGGGACGGTCTGGAAGATTTATCCCATCATTTGAATTTTTCTTTGCATGTTCCGGTGAAAGACATCCCCAAAGATGTTTTAAATGTGATTTTAAACGGCAGCCATCATCATAATTTTGAAGGCATTATTCCCAATCTGGAAAGGCGCTGGCTGGAAACCGATTCCGAATGGATCAGGGGAGAAATCGCTAAATTTATGGTTGAGCATAAATGTCCGTCCTGCGGCGGCAAGCGGCTGAAGAAAGAGATGCTTTCCGTGCTTTTTCAGGATAAAAACATCGCCGACGTGTCCGCTATGTCAATTTCCGAATGCCGCCAATTTTTCAATGAAGCCAGATTGACTCAATCGGAAAATAAAATTGCCGGCCAGATTATCAAAGAAATTCAAAATCGGCTCGGTTTTTTGGAAGATGTCGGGCTGATTTATCTTTCTTTGGAAAGAGAGGCGGCGACTTTATCGGGAGGCGAGTCGCAAAGAATTCGTTTGGCGACTCAAATCGGCTCGCGGCTGTCGGGAGTGTTATATATTTTGGACGAACCTTCTATCGGCTTGCATTCGCGAGACAACGCGAAACTGATTAAAACTCTCAAGGGTTTGCGCGATTTGGGCAATACGGTCATTGTGGTTGAGCACGACGAGGAGACTATTTTATCGGCTGACTGGGTTGTGGAAATAGGACCGGGAGCAGGCAGGGAAGGCGGCAAAGTTGTTTTTGAAGGCGCTCCGCAAGAAATAAAAAAATCCAAATGCCTTACCGGTATTTATCTGGCAGGCAAGAAGCGAGCGGCGGATGAAAGTAAAAAAATCGCTTTGTCTTATGAAGACAAGCCGAAATATTTGGAAGTTTTGGGAGCGGCAGAACATAATTTAAAAAATATAGATGTCAGAATTCCGCTTTCCAGATTTGTCTGCATTACCGGCGTGTCCGGTTCCGGCAAGAGCACGTTGATGGACGATATTTTAGCCAAAGCTCTCGCGCAGGAATTTTATCAGGCGAAAGCTTCGCCAGGAAAGCATAAAAAAATCCTCGGTATTGAAAATATCAATAAAGTTATTCACATTGATCAGTCGCCAATCGGCAGAACTCCGCGGTCGAACCCGGCTACATATACCGGTGCTTTTACCGTTATCCGCGATCTGTTCTCGCAGACGCAAGAGGCAAGAGTGCGCGGGTATAAGCCGGGAAGATTCAGTTTTAATGTTAAAGGCGGGAGATGCGAAGCTTGTGAAGGGCAGGGGCAGAAACGGATTGAAATGCACTTTTTGCCGGATGTTTATGTGGAATGCGAGGAATGTTATGGCACTCGGTACAACAAAGAAGCGCTGGAGGTTGATTACAATGGTAAAAATATCGCGCAGGTTTTGGATATGAGCGTCAGCGAGTCGCTTCTGTTCTTCAAAGATATTCCGATGTTAAAAAACATATTATCTACGCTGTCGGAAGTCGGGGTCGGCTATTTAAAACTCGGCCAAAGCGCCACGACATTGTCCGGCGGAGAAGCGCAAAGAATTAAGCTGGCAACCGAGCTTTCTCGCAGAGATACGGGATCTACTTTATATATATTGGATGAGCCGACAACCGGATTGCATTTCGACGATGTTTCAAAACTGCTTGTGGTATTGCGCCGGTTGGTCAATAAAAATAACACCGTGTTGGTGATAGAGCATAATCTGGATGTTATTTCCGCGGCCGACTGGATTATTGATCTGGGCCCCGATGGCGGCGATCAAGGCGGCAGGCTGATTGCGGAAGGAACGCCGGAGGAT
>CAYIVQ010000006.1:4741-7079 GCA_964366905.1 uncultured Candidatus Saccharibacteria bacterium | reverse complement strand
GAAACATTGGCTTCAGTAAAATTCCAAGAATCCACGAAGGAAGGAATAAAAGCAGAGCCAGCGTTGGAATAGAATTACGAAGTACGAATTATGAATCAAAAATCCATACGAAAGGCATTTTAATTTTTATTTCAATATGCTTATCGTTACTCATGATATATTTTTTTGGGATTTATTTTGGTGACAGTGATAGGCATTATATCTTGGTGGATTTGGTTAACTCGATATAGCTAAAATGACCAATCTCAAAATTTTTTCGGTTTCGGAATATGTGGGGTATTTGAACGAGTCGCTGTATGAGCGGGACGCCGTGGTGGAAGGGGGATATTTCGGAGTATAAAGTCAATCAGCAAAAGCGGATATTCTCTATTGACTAAATAAGACTGTTGTATATACTACGGTTATATGAGTAAAGTATTGCTTAATGTAAAAACTGATAAAGAAGTGAAAGAAAAAGCGCGAGAAACGGCGCACTCTCTCGGCATGTCTCTTTCCGCTATTATAAACGCATATCTAGCCCAGTTTATTCGCACGGAAGAAGTTCACTTTTATTTGGGAGGAGAGTTAAAGCCGTCCGTTAAAAAACGACTGAATAAGCTCCAAAAAGAAGCATTGGCGGGTAAGAATTTGTCCCCGGCGTTTAAGAACGCGAAAGAGGCGATCAAGTACCTTAATTCGTGAGATTAAAAATGCAAATTGAGTTTCACCGATCGTTCAAAAAACATTACAAAGTAATACCTGAAAATATTCGCCGGCAATTTAACGCACGGCTTATTTTATTTGAAAAGGAACGATTTAACAGCATTTTAAACAACCACCCTCTCGGAGGAGATAGAAAAGGACAATGGAGCATAAATATTACAGGCGATTGGCGGGCGATCTATATATACAAAAACAGTATAACAGTTATTTTTATTGATATAGACACACACAGCAATCTTTATTCTTAGTCGATTATTATAATGACCATTCTCAAAATTTTTTCGGTTTCTGAATATGTGGGGTATTTGAATGAGTCGCTGTATGAGCGGGACGCTGTGGTGGAAGGGGAGATTTCGGAGTATAAAGTCAATCAGCAGAAATGGGTGTTTTTTAAAATAAAAGACGAGGAGTCCACTCTTGAATGTTTCGGAATCGTTTTTAAACTGAAATTTCCTCTTGAAGACGGCATGCGAGTGCGGCTTTATGGCAGGCCGAGAATTTATTCTAAAACAGGCAAATTCAGCATTAATGTCGAGTGGGTTGAACCGGCCGGCGAGGGAGCGCTTAAACGCGCCTTTGAACTGCTAAAAAAAGAACTGGAAAAAGAAGGGCTGTTTGCTCCCGAACGCAAACGGCAAATTCCAAAATTTCCGAAAAGAATCGGACTCA
Organism: uncultured Candidatus Saccharibacteria bacterium; assembly: GCA_964366905.1. Lineage (GTDB taxonomy): Bacteria > Patescibacteriota > Minisyncoccia > GWC2-36-17 > WO2-46-25 > CAYIVQ01. The sequence goes on along the minus strand of CAYIVQ010000006.1, from coordinate 5,708 downwards.
TCGCTTCCAGAGAATCGGCGGCTTATGGAGATTTTGTGAAAGTTCTGCGGCATCGTTTCGGCGGAATTGAAATTTATCTTTATCATACGGCAGTGCAGGGAAGTGAAGCGATTTCCGGAATAGCCGAAGCGTTTGAGTATTTTAATGAACGGCAAAAAGAACTTAATCTTGATTTGATCGCCCTTATTCGCGGCGGCGGATCTATTGACGATTTGGCCGCTTTTAACTCGCGGGAGGTTGCTTATGCAATATTTGGTTCGCTTGCGCCGGTAGTGTGCGGCGTCGGGCATGAGCAGGACATTACTATTGCTGATTTTGTTGCTGATTTGCGCGCATCTACCCCGTCCAACGCGGCGGAGCTGATCGCGCCTGATCGGCAAGATGTGATGAATTATTTAGACGGTATGGCGGCAAAGATTGCCGGAGCGACTGAAGAAATGATTTCCGAAAAACAGGAGCAAGCGGACAGTTTTTTAACCCAAATGGATTATTTTATGGGTTCTTATTTTGAGAGATTGTCTTCGCTCGCCGGGCGGCTGGCGCTCCATTTGAAATTTTTCGAAGAGCGGATTATAATGCAGGAATCCAAAGTTGATTCTTTTAGTCGTTTGATGCGTAGCTTTAATCCGAAAGCTGTGCTTGACAGGGGATACGCGATAGTCAGAAAGAAAGGCGGCTTGGTATCAAGCATTCGCGATCTCAAATCGAGAGATTTGGTGGGTGTGGAATTAAAAGACGGGAATTTTGAAGCGGAAGTCCTTTAATTATGAAGAAATTTGATTTTGCAAAATCATATAAGGAATTGGAAGAAATTGCCGCTAAATTTGAGCGAGGCGATTTATCGTTGGAAGAAGGATTGAAAAAATTCGAGCAAGGCCTTGAGCTTGCGGCGGAATGCAAGAAATATCTTAAACAAGTGGAGAATAAAATTATTGAGATAAAAAAGAAGTTTAATGCAAAAGAATGA
>CAYIVQ010000006.1:0-4641 GCA_964366905.1 uncultured Candidatus Saccharibacteria bacterium | reverse complement strand
GCGTTGAAAAAATACTGTACTGATGATGTCAGGATTACCCGAGATATTTTTGAATACGGAAAAACAAACGGCAAACTGATGTATTTTTCAAAGTATAGGCCTGATCAGCTCACGGTGCCTGTTGATTGGAACGGATATAAATGGACTCAAAATGGCCAAAACACTATTGAGCAAAAGCCGGAACTCTCGGCTGCCAGTAAAGTGAATAATGGAGGGAATTACTCGCTATTTTAACGCGAATCACGAAGTACGAATTAAGAATTACGGAAGAACAGCGGATTTATTATCTTATTCGTAATTCATGATTCATAATTCGTAATTCATCATGAGAAGAATCTATCTTGATTATGCTTCCACAACCCCGGTTGATTCAGATGTGTTAGCCGCCATGTTGTCTTATTTTTCCGAGAAATTCGGCAATCCGGGTTCTTTGCATTCTTTCGGGCAAGAGGCGCAAATAGCGATTGACAACGCGCGAAGCAAAGTCGCTGATTTTTTGGGCTGTCTAACGCAGGAAATTATTTTTACCGGCTCGGCGACGGAAGCGAACAATCTGGCGATTATTGGAGCGGTGAGGGCCGCGAAAAAGGCGGGCGTAAAAAATCCGCATGTGATTACATCGGCGATAGAACATAAGTCCGTTTTGGAGCCGATTCGCAAACTTGAAAAAGACGGTGAAATTGAACTGACAATTTTAAATGTTTCAAAAAACAGTTTGATTGATCTTGAACAATTAAAAAAATCTTTGAAAGAAAACACAGTTTTGGTTTCCATAATATACGCCAACAACGAGATTGGGACAGTTCAACCCATTTCCGAAATTTCTAAAATTATCAAAAATTTCCGAAATTGGAAATTAGGAACGGCTTTGCCGCTCCTGCATACCGACGCCGCTCAAGCAGCAAACTATCTAAATATGAAAGCGGCTGATTTAGGAGTTGATTTGTTGACTCTTTCAAGCCAAAAGATATACGGGCCGAAAGGGACCGGAGTTTTGTATGTAAAAAAAGGCGTTTTAATAGAGCCGCAAATTTTAGGCGGAGAGCAGGAATACGGAAAAAGAGCCGGGACAGAAAATGTCCCCAATATCGTCGGCATGGGAGCTGCTATCGTCAAAATCAATGAATACAAAAATAAAAACGGCCAAATTTTAGAGTTAAGAAATTTTTTTATTGATAATGTATTGGCAAAAATAAAAACGGCCTCTTTGAACGGCAACATAGAAAGTTGTCTGCCAAATGTCGCTAATATATTATTTAAAGGCATTAATTCCGCCGATTTGCTCATGATGCTTGATATGGAAGGCATTGCTGTGTCTGCCGGTTCCGCGTGCCAAGCTCGCGGTATTTCCGGACCGTCCTACGTTCTGCGGGCGATGGGACTTTCCGAACAAGACGCGAAGTCTTCTATTAGGTTTTCATTTGGCAGACAAACTACCAAAGAAGATATTGACTACGCTTTGGAAATTTTAGTAAAATTGGTAAATAAGTTAACCCCCGACACCAAATGAGCGCAATATGTCTTTTTCTTAGATAGCTCGGAATAAAAAATAAGTTGCAAAATAAATAATAATTTAGAGTTTAGACGCGGATAATACAAAAGCGCTCGTTGTGGTGTGGGGGTTAACAAAATAATCTAGAAATTATGCCATCAACAATCAAAACAATTTTAATATCATCCGTTGTTTCTTTTTTAGTCGCTACAGGTGCTTTCATCGGTTTGTCAAATTTGGATATAGAGGCGGGGAAATTTCTGCCTGAAAGAGTGATAGTTAAAGAAAAAGAAATCGTGAAAGAACCGCAAGTTGTCGAGAAATATATTCCGCAGACAACCGAAGAAGAAATGGTGGTAAAAATTGTCAAAGAATCACAAGAGTCGGTGGTGTCAGTTATTGCAACCAAAGATTTGCCTGTGCTTGAAACATATTATGCCGATCCTTTTCGGGAATTTGGATTCCCCGGTGATTTTTTTGGCGGCGGGCTGCAAATTCCCCAATATCGCCAAAAAGGAACTGAAAAAAAGGAAGTATCTTCCGGGAGCGGATTTATTGTTTCCGCGGACGGATTGGTTTTAACCAATAAACATGTAGTCAGCGAGGAAGAGGCGGAATTTACCGTAGTCATGAATGATGGCAAAAAATATCCAGCCAAAGTGCTTGCTAAAGATCCTGTGCAAGATATAGCGGTATTGAAAATAGAAGCTAAAAGTCTTTCCGCTTTGAAACTGGGGAATTCGGATAATATTCAAATCGGCCAAACAGTTGTCGCTATCGGCAATGCGCTCGGCGAGTTTGAAAATACTGTTTCCAAAGGCGTGGTCTCAGGTTTGCGTCGGACTATCACGGCAGGCGGAGGCGGCATGACCGAAACATTGGAAGACTTGGTGCAGACTGACGCGGCGATTAATCCGGGAAATTCCGGCGGACCACTTTTAAATCTTTCCGGAGAAGTTATTGGGATAAACACCGCTATGACTCAAGGCGCTCAAAACATCGGCTTTGCTTTGCCTGTAAATAAAGCCAAAAGAGACTTGGAACAGGTAAAGAAAACCGGCAAGATCAGTTATCCGTTTCTCGGCGTCCGATACGCTCTCATCAATAAAGAATTGAAAGAAAAAAATAATTTGTCTGTTGATTACGGCGCGCTTATTGTGAGGGGGGAAACCAATACTGATTTAGCGATTACCCCCGGTTCTCCGGCTGACAAGGCGGGTATCGTTGAAAATGACATTATATTGGAATTCAACGGCAAAAAAATAGCCGAAGATTATTCGCTTGCGAAAGCGATTCAAAACAGCCAAGTCGGCGATGTTGTCACGCTCAAAATTCTCCATAAAGGAGAGGAAAAAGAAATAAAGGCGACGCTGACGGAGAGGAAGTAAATCAGCGAGCAGAGCACAGCCTTTCGGCAGTGAGCTCATAGCCGAATTGCGAGTAGCGAAAAATTAGCACTCTTGACCAGAGAGTGCTAATTTGATAATATAAGTCAAAAGTCCATAAAGTTTATGGGCTTTTGACTTAAGCGTAGCGCATATGCAATTCAATCGTTTTACAACTAAAGCGCAGGAGGCATTGTTCAAAGCGCAAGAAATCGCGGCGGCAAATTCGCAGTCCCAAATAGACACTGTCCATTTGCTTGCGTCGCTGATAAGACAGGAAGAATCCGTGGTGCTTGTGATACTGAATAAATTGGAAGTGAATCTTAATTTATTAAAAACTGAAACTGAAAAATTTATCTCCGCGATTCAAGCCAACCCTGTCAATATTCCATTCGGGCAGGTGTATGTCAGCCAAGATCTGGCCAGAGTATTTGAGAAATCAGTGCAGATCGCTTCCGCGCTCAAAGACGAATTCATTTCCACCGAACACCTATTTTTGGCGCTTTTGGAAGTGGAATCAAAGACGCGTCATATGCTTAAAGATTTTGGAGTCGATTCTGAAGCGGTTTTGAAAATATTAGCAAGCATAAGAGGGACGCAAAGGATAACCGACCCGGAACCGGAAGGCAAATATCAGGTATTGGAAAAATATGCCAAGAATCTTACTCAACTTGCTCGCCAGAAAAAACTCGATCCGGTTATCGGCAGAGATAATGAAATCAGAAGAGTGATGCAAGTATTATCCAGAAGGACGAAAAACAATCCGGTTTTAATAGGCGAGCCCGGCACCGGGAAGACTGCTATCGTGGAAGGGTTAGCCCAAAGAATTGTCAATGAAGATGTCCCGGAATCTCTAAAAAATAAAGAAGTGATCGCACTTGATTTAGGGTTGTTGGTTGCCGGCACTAAATACAGAGGAGAATTTGAAGACCGCTTGAAGGCTTTCATAAAAGAAATAAACCGCCAAGCTGGGAAAATTATTCTTTTTATAGATGAATTGCATATGCTTGTCGGCGCCGGTGCTGCTGAAGGTGCGATGGATGCTGCCAATCTTTTAAAACCGGCATTGGCGCGCGGAGAGTTGAGAGCGGTTGGAGCCACTACTATCAAAGAATATCAAAAGCATATTGAAAAAGATCAGGCGCTGGAAAGGCGTTTTCAGCCTGTTATGGTAAATGAACCGTCTGTTGATGACGCTGTAGCGATTCTTCGCGGCATTAAGGAAAAATACGAGGTTCATCACGGCGTTCGCATTACTGATTCCGCTTTAGTGGCGGCGGTGAATTTATCCAATAAATATATTTCTGACAGATTTCTTCCGGATAAAGCGATTGATTTGATAGACGAGGCGGCTTCCGCTTTGCGCATGGAAATCGATTCAATGCCGCAGGAACTGGATCAATTGAAAAGGGAAATGATTCGGCTGGAAATCGAACAGGAAGCGCTTAAAAAGGAAACCGATGAAACGTCAAAAGGGAAATTGAAAATAATAAGGAAATCTTTTTCAGAGCTTAAGGAGAAAACCAGAGGCCTTGAACTTCAATGGAGAACGGAAAAGGAAATTATTTCAAAAATCAGAGAATTGAAAAAGGAGGTGGACAGCTTGAGACAGGAAGCGGAAATTAAGGAAAGAATGACAGATTTGCAAAAAGTGGCGGAAATAAGATACGGAAAAATTCCGGAAATCGAAAAGAACATTTCTTTGGAAGAAAAGAAGCTTCAGCAGACGCAAAAGGAAAGAAGAATCCTTAAAGAGGAAATTTC
>CAYIVQ010000005.1:0-31465 GCA_964366905.1 uncultured Candidatus Saccharibacteria bacterium | reverse complement strand
ATTAAGAAAATGTTTTTATCAATATACGCGCATGCTATGCGGTTATTTTCTTTTCCATACTCTTGTGATATAGTTTTCTTCTATTTTAATCGCATAGTTCTATATGAAAAAAACAAAAATAGTGGCGACTATCGGGCCTGCCACGGAATCAAAAGAAAAACTCGAAGAGCTTTTAAAAGCCGGGATGAACGTGATGAGATTGAATTTCTCGCATGGTGATTTCGCCGAGCACGAAGGGAGAGTTAGTAATTTTATGGCGGCTGTGAAAAAGACCGGCATTAGAGCCGGGATTTTACAGGATTTAGGCGGTCCTAAAATAAGGATAGGCGATTTTAAAGACGGGGCGGTTGATTTGATTGCCGGAAAAAATTTCACTCTGACGACTGATGATATAGAAGGAAGCGGAGAAAGAGTTTCTATAAATTATAAGCGTCTCACGAAAGAAGTTCATGCTGGGCATATTATATATTTGCATGACGGGAAAATAAAATTGGAAGTCTTGAAAGTTCAAGGCAATGACGTGGTTTGCAAAATTATCACGGGCGGCAATATAAAAGGAAGAAGGGGAGTGAATTTGCCGGATTCCAATCTTTCTGTAAAATCTTTAACGGAAAAAGATTTGAAAGATTTGGAGTTCGGACTCAAGTATGATGTTGATTTTATCGCTCTTTCATTTGTGAGGAGGCCGGAGGATATCGACGAACTTAGAACGATTTTGGATAAAAGAAAATCCAAAGCGAAAATTATAGCTAAAATTGAAACTCCGCAAGCTGTTGAAAACATAGATGAAATAATAAAAAGGACGGACGGAGTGATGGTGGCGCGGGGAGATTTGGCTATTGAAATGCCGGCAGAGAAAGTGCCTTTGATTCAAAAAATGATTATAGAAAAGTGCAATAGGTTGGGCAAGCCGGTTATTACAGCGACGCAGATGCTCGAATCAATGATCAAAAGTCCTGTGCCGACTCGGGCGGAAGTTTCCGATATTGCCAATGCCATTTTGGACGGCACCGACGCGATAATGCTTTCGGAAGAAACAACTCTGGGAAATTATCCGATTGAAGCTGTGGAGATGATGAATAAAATTGCTCTTGAAACGGAGAAAAATTATGTTGAAAGAGCGATGGTGCGCGCGGATGGCAATGGCGCGATTGGCATTACCGATTCCATTACAAGCTCTGTCGTGAAAACCGCCCATGATGTCGGGGCAAAGATTATCGTGGCTCTCACGGATTCCGGTTTTACGGCGAGAATGATTTCTCGGCACAAGCCCAAACCGCTTATTCTCGTTATTTCCAGAAACGAAAAAACTTGCAATCAGACTTGCGTTTCTTTCGGCTGTCTGCCGGCGCGAGCGGTGAAGTATAAAACACTAAACGAGGTGTTATCAATGGCGCGCAAGTATTGTTTAACTGAAAAAATCGCGGAGAAAGGCGACAATATTGTTATCGCCTGTGGCGCTCTGTTCGGCAAAAAGAACGCTTCCACAAACATGATTCTCGTCGAGACGATATAAAAAAACTCTAAGTTCTGTTTTGGTGCCCTCGGAGGGAATTGGACCCCCATTTTATCCTTAGGACGGATTTGTTCTATCCATTGAACTACGAGGGCAGATAATTGTTTGCGCTCTCACTTGCCCAGTATCATATATAAGATGAAGGATTTTATCAATGACCCAGCGTTGAAATTATCCGGCAGAATTGCTATATTGTTGCCATGACTTATAACCATTTAAAAATAGAGAAAAAGTGGCAAAAGAATTGGGCATTGAAAAAGATCTATAAAGTTGAAGATAAGAACCCTGGCCGGGCAGGCAAGAAAAAATTCTATGTTTTGGATATGTTCCCGTATCCTTCCGGCTCCGGCCTGCATGTCGGGCATGTTGAGGGATATGTGGCCTCGGATATTATTTCGCGCTACAAGAGAATGAGCGGATTTAATGTTTTGCATCCGATGGGGTGGGACGCTTTCGGCTTGCCGGCGGAAAATTACGCCATTAAAAACAAAATTCATCCGGCGATTGCCGTCAAGAAAAATATCCAGAATTTTAAAAAACAACTGGATATCCTCGGGTTTGACTACGACTGGTCGCGAGAGATCAACACGACCGATGAGAAATATTATAAATGGACGCAGTGGATGTTTTTGCAATTTTTCAAAAAAGGATTGGCGTATGAGTCGCACGAACCGATTATCTGGTGTCCGTCTTGCAAGACCGGTTTGGCGCAGGAAGACTTGGAAGGCGACCGATGCGAAAGGTGCAAGTCGCCGGTTGAAAGAAAAAGATTGCGTCAGTGGGTTTTGAGAATCACCGATTATGCTGATAGACTACTCGCCGACTTGGATACATTGGACTGGCCGGAGAAAATCAAGCTGATACAGAAAAACTGGATTGGGCGGTCGGAAGGAGCGTTAATAAATTTTTCAATTTTCAATTCCCAATTTTCAATTGATGTGTTTACGACAAGGGCAGATACGATTTTTGGAGTAACATATTTAGTGCTGGCGCCGGAGCATCCTTTCGTTGTTTCGCTCATCACGAATCAAGAATTACGAATTACGAATTACGAAGAAGTCAAAAAATACGCTGAAGAAGCGCAGAGGAAAACCGATTTAGACAGGCAGGCGGAGCAAAAAGAAAAAACGGGGGTGGAGTTGAAGGGGATTAAAGCAATCAATCCGGCCAACGGCAGGGAAGTGCCGATTTGGGTTGCGGACTATGTTCTGGCGCATTATGGCACTGGAGCGGTGATGGCGGTGCCGGCGCACGACCAGCGCGATTTTGAATTCGCGAAAAAATTTAATTTACCAAATGAGGAAGTTATTATTCCGATTTTCGGCGAGTACCACAAAAATGAAGAAAAAAGAAAAACAATTTCGGCTGTTGTCCAACGCAAAAGTGATGGAAAATTTCTACTACTCAAATGGAAAGGATTTAACTGGATTGCGCCACCTATTGGCGGGATAGAACAAGATGAACTGCCAGAAAAAAGCGCTGAAAGGGAAGTTTTTGAGGAAACGGGGTATAAAGTAAAGGCTATAAAAAAATTAGGTGGGATTATAGAATCTCATTTTTTCGCAGAGAATAAAAATGTCTGGAGATGCAGAATAGATCAATCTATTTTATTGGAATTGTTAGATGAAAATCAGTCAATAATTTCCGATGAGGAAAAAGAAAAACATGAAGTTGTTTGGTTGTCCGAAGAAGAAGCGTTAAAACTAATAACACATGAATATAATCGTATCGGCATTTTGAGATATTTAGAAAAAGATAATGTTTTTATTCAAGAAGGTGGATTATCTAACTCCGGCAAATTTACAGGCATGAAGTCGGAGAAGGCGCGGCGTGAGATTGTTGATTGGCTTGAAAAACAAAACAACGCGAAGAGAAAAATAAATTATCGCTTGCAAGACTGGGTGTTTTCGCGCCAGAGGTATTGGGGCGAGCCGATACCGATTATCAGATGCGAGAAGTGTGGCAATGTGCCGGTGCCGGAAAAGGATTTACCGGTGAAGTTGCCGAAAGTCAAAAGCTATGAGCCAACGGGAACGGGGGAGTCGCCATTGGCGGCGATAGATAGATGGGTGAATGTGAAATGCCCGAAGTGCAATGGTAAAGCGAAAAGAGAAACAAACACAATGCCGCAGTGGGCCGGCTCTTGCTGGTATTATTTGAGATATATTGATCCGAAAAATAATAAGATTTTTGTCGATAAGAAAAAAGAAAAATACTGGATGCCGGTTGATCTCTATATCGGCGGGGTGGAGCATGCGGCGCGCCATCTCATTTACGCCAGATTTTGGCACAAAGTTTTATACGATTTAAAATTGGTTTCCGGCAAAGAGCCGTTTAAAAAGTTGGTCAGCCAGGGCTTGATCTTGGGGCCGGATGGTCAAAAAATGTCCAAATCTTTGGGGAATGTTGTTGCCCCAGACGACGTGGTGAAGGAATACGGCGCCGATGTCTTGAGAATGTACGAAATGTTTATGGGCCCGCTGGAAGACGAGAAGCCGTGGGACACTAAAAGCATTGTCGGGGTGAAGAGATTTTTGGAGAGAACGCATAAGCTAGAGTCGAAAGTCGAAAGTCGAAAGTCGAAAGTCCAAATCAAAGATCAAAATCTAGATAAATTATTACACAGAACGATAAAGAAGGTAACGGAAGATATTGAAAGTCTTAAGTTTAACACCGCGATTTCCGCGTTGATGGTTTTATTAAACGAAATGGAAAAACAGAAAGAGTTATCAGTTATAAGTTGTCAGTTATTTGTTAAGTTACTCGCTCCATTCGCGCCGCATCTTGCCGAAGAATTGTGGCGTCAGCTTGGCAATAAAAAATCCATTCATCTTGAGAAGTGGCCGAAATACGACAAAAAGCTTATTAAAGAAGATGAATTTGATTTGGTGATCCAAGTCAACGGCAAGACGCGCGCTATCGCGAAAGCGGGAAAGGGCATTATTGAAGCGGACGCGTTGGAGTTGGCTTTATCGCAGGAAAGTATTAAAAGGTTTGTCGCTAACAGAAATGATATACGCAAGACAATATTCGTACCGGACAGACTAATTAATATTATTATTTAACTTATATGAGGAAATACACATTGATACGGACGATTTATTTATATACGTTCGCGCTTATCGGACTTGTTCTGGCTGTGATAGGTGGAGTTCGCTTGGTTGACATGGGATTGAAAGCGTTTGTGTTCACTCAAGCGGAAGAAGAACAGAGGTTCTGGCAGAAACAGCCGCCTATGCCGGTTATTTCTGAAAAGCGCGCGGAAAATATTGCGCAAAGCGATAAAAGCGAATTGTCGACGGAAGAAAAAGAACAATTACAGCAATGGCTGGCTACATACAAAGATTGGAAAGATCAGCAAGAAAAATTCGATTCTGTAACAGCGAGCAGACACAGAGAAGCCGCGTCCAGTTTAGCATTTATTTTAGTCGGATTGCCTTTATATTGGTATCATTGGCGGGTTATCAGCAAAGAAAAAGCTGGTAATGAATCCGACAGTGAATAACAGACGGTAAATCTGATACTGGCATCAATTATATAGTAAAACAATTATGGATGCAGACAATCAAATACAACTTGGCGTTAGAGCGATTATCAAAAATGATGATGGTTTAATCATGGTAGAACATGATGAAAAGAAGCATGGTCGCATCTTAATATTTCCTGGTGGCGGCATAGAATTTGGAGAGAATATTTTTCAAGCAACAGAACGAGAAGTTATGGAGGAAGCAAATGTGAAAGTTAAGGCGGAAAAAATAGTTTATATGAGAGAAATTTTATATGGAAATCAAAGCGGCATAGAGTTTTATGTTTTATGTTCTGTTGTAAACGGAGAATTATCTTTAGGTCATGATCCAGAGTTAGGCAAAAACGAACAGATTTTAAAAGACGTTAGGAAAGTTGGATGGGAAGAAATACGTAATAATAAATGGTTTCCGGAAGAACTTTATGGCAGATTAGAAAATGACTTAAAAGAAGGTTTTGAAAATATTATATATTTAGGTTTAAAGAAATTTTGATTCATTTCCGAATGACATAATATGAAAGGAGTAATTTTAGCAGGTGGGTTGGGGACTCGTCTGCGTCCGTTGACTCATATCACAAACAAAGCGCTTTTGCCGGTTTATGACAAACCGATGATTTTATATCCGTTAGAAACTCTGAGAAACAGCGGGATTAAAGAAATTATGATCGTGTGCAGTCCGGATCATTCAGGGCACTTTATGGATTTTCTCGGATCCGGAGAACAGTATGGAGTGAAGTTGGCGTATGCCGTGCAGACTAAAGCGAACGGCATCGCGGCCGCTTTGGCGCTGGCGGAAGATTTTGCTGACAACGATTATCTCGCGGTCACATTCGGCGACAATATTTTTGAGCATGATTTTACTAAAGACATTTTAAAATGCGTACAAGAAGAATGCGGCGTAATGGTGTTTTTGAAAAAAGTGCATGACCCACATCGTTTCGGAGTGCCTGAAATTTTAGGAGGAAAAATAGTAAAGATTGAAGAAAAGCCGAAAAAGCCGAAATCGGATTATGCCGTTACGGGTTTCTATATATATGATAATACTGTATTTAAAAAGATTAAGCGGTTGAAGCCATCGGCAAGGGGAGAGCTGGAAGTCACCGATTTGAATAATCTGTATATAAAAGAAAAAACTCTTACCTGGGGGGAGATAGAAGGCAATTGGTTCGACGTCGGCACATTTGATTCTCTGTTGACGGCGGCCAATTGGGCGGCGGAAAAGGATTAGGAGTGAGTTATTGAAATGAACTATTTAATCACAACTTTTGACGGTTTTGGAGACGGGGTCATATATTATCCAGTTTTTCGAGAAATTGGGGACAAGATGTCGAAGTCAAAATTTTTTTATACTTCAAATTTATTTTTTTCCGATAGTGATATCAGGCGTAAAATAAATCTACCGTTAAATTTTAGAGTCGTTGGTAATGAATTTCGAAAGCTTGCTAAAGAAAATTGGGAAATTACTTATGATTTTCTTGAAAATCATAACATAAAAAAGGTTATAAATTTGCGTTTTATTGGTAAGAAATTTGAAAAAGATTATTATGGATTTAAACAATGGGTGAATTTCAAGAATTCTGATATCGTATTTTTTGATGATGAAAACTTACGAGATGAGAAAATGGTTAATATCAACGCTCGAAATATAATTTTATTGATAATTGAAAAGGCGTTTAATGTGAAATTATCTTACAGTCCAAATATACTTAAGCAGGTTTTCCCTCCAAATAAGCAATCAGATAGCATTTTAATCAATGTGCACTCTCGCGGCGTCTTTAAATTATGGGAGGCAAACAAATGGGCGGAACTGATTTCTTCGCTTGCCTTGTCTAATAAAGAGATAAAAATATGTGAGGGGTTTGGAGATATTGAAAAGTCATATGTAAATAAAGTTGTAAGGAGGTTGCAACCAAATATTAAAAATAAAATAGAAATTATCAAATCTTCTAGTTTAGGCGATATTATAGGACATTTGCGAGGTACATTTTTACTTATTTCTATAGATTCAGGATTGATCCATTTTGCTGATTCCATAGAGATTAACTCTCTCGGTATATACTTAACAACTTCTCCTAAAATGTGGGGCGGCGTAACAAATAAATTTCGTCATATAGAAAGTAACCATATGTCTTTTTGCAAGAATTTCTATCCTCATTTTGGTATGTGCATGAACAACAAAATAAAGTGTGAGGAAATATCTAATGGAAGAGACGATATTTTAGTATCTGATGTATTAAAAAAGATTGATCCATTTTTTTTATGAGCAGAAAAATTAAGGTCGGAATATTTATAGATGGGGATTTTATTCCATCATATGACGGTGCTTCCAATCGTTTCCACTATTTATCTCGTTATTTAGCCTTAAATGGTGTCGATGTGGTTGTTTTTCATGGTTATCGAGAGTGGTCTGATATATCACTAATACAAAAAGAGCCATTTAAAACCTATGTATTTCCGAAACAACATTATTATTCAAATTTAGAATTGATTGCCTCTTTAATTAGAAAAGAATCAATAGACATAATTCAATTTGATAATCTTGAACCGATACTATTTCAGGGTATTCGCTTGTCTGAATTAACTGGGACAAGACTGGTAAGCGAAATGCACTATGTTGCCAGGAATTTAGCTAAAAAACTTGGCGCGAATGCATCTAGATTAGAAGAAATAAAAATGATGGAAGAGGTGGTAGGCAAATCAATTGACCATCTAATTTCTTTAAGCGAAGAGGATAAAATAATTCTTGGGGAATACATGAAAATATCGTCACAGAGGATGTCTGTGATTCCGAGCGGCGTTGATTGTAGTGAAATCAGATATTTCGGACCAAATTTTGGAGAAAATAACGTAATCTTTCTTGGTAATTTATATTTCAAACCAAATGAGGATGCCGTGCGAATAATGAGGGATTTGGTATATCCAGAATTGCAACAGCGTGGTTTTCGATTCACTATTGCCGGTGATTGCCCGCTGGATCTTAGAAAAGCTTGCCAAGCAAAGGATTTTGACTTTGTGGGGACATTATCGGATCTAAATTATCTTTTTAAAGATGCAACTTTTGCTTTAGCGCCAACTGACGAAGGCACAGGTATGAGAATCAAGCTTTTGAATTATCTAGCCGCAGGTATTCCGGTATTGACGACGAATATTGCCGCATCGGGATTCAAAAATAAACGCCATTTCTTTATTGAAAATAACTATTCGGATTACGGGAAGAGAATTATGAGTCTATTGAAAAATAAAAAAGATCTTATTCGTGCTTCGTGTAACGGACGATCAGAAATAGAAAAATATTATGACTGGAATAGTATCGCAAAAATGACTATTGAAGTGTATCAAAAGATTTTGAGCAGAAACATAACTCAAAAAGTTTTGCCAGAAACTAATACTATAAAGAATAAGGAACCCGCATGGCTTCAAGAGGCTATCACCAAGAAACGTTTCAAGATCGTAGAATCTGATGATCTGCCAAAAGAATTTTCTTTTGCCTTGATAGATAACCACTCAATTAATAGTTATAAAGTCGAAAAGATTATTGCTCTTGAGGGTATGCCTGGCGCTGGAAAGACAACTTTTATAAATAAATACGTCGACAATGAAAACATAATATTTGTTCCGCAACTTCATATAAAAGAAGATGTCTTAAATAAAGATGATATAGAAACATCCAAACAGTTTTTGTTTGCCGAAGAGAAAAAGACAGTACGATTACAGAATCTTGGAGAGCAGTATTATGAAATTATTATAGATAGAACATTTTTTACCACGCTTGCATATTGTTATGCCAGATCAAAAGCAAATAATACTCCAGAGAAGTACACTTCGCTACTTCGTGTGTATGAAGGCATAAAGCATACTATAGCATTCCCGACTCATGTAATATTTTTGGATGTTTCAATTGATGAGAGTATAAAAAGACGAATTGCTTATTCCGAAGATGTTAGATATAAAAACTGGTTTGACCCAACATTTTTAGGCCATCTAAAAGAATTTTACACTACGGAACTTAAAAAATTTTTCCCGGAAATACTTTTGTATATTGATACTACCGATCTTAAAATAGACGATGTTGCGGATAAGATAAACAAAGTATTATGCAAAAAAGAAATTTGATATCAGTAGTTATACCTACTCATGATCATAATAGTCGATACATTGGTTTGTTCAATCTAATCCAATCTCTTCTGCTTACATCTAATAAAAATTTTATTGGCGAGGTCATCATAGTTGATAATGGAAATTCTTTGACGGCAGATAAATTGGAGGCGTTGAATGAAAAGATTAGGATTATTGGTGAACCAAGAATTGGCCTGAATCATGCCAGAAATACAGGAGTAATCAATGCTAATTTTGACATTATTTCATTTATTGATGATGACATAGTAGCATCTCCTAATTGGGCTGGGAGTATTATGGGCGGTCATTCTAATAATGATGTTTTTTGTGTTGGCGGACCAGTTTTAGTAGATAATAAAGAGCCGATCAAATATCCTTATTGGTTTTCAGATTATTTTCTTAGATTTCTTCTACCGCCAGCATTTCCGACACAAGCCGGGATTATTCATCCTCCTTATTTTCTAATAGGCGCGAATATGTCTTTCAAAATAAATGTTTTTGACAGATTCGGCTTATTTGATACGGAGCTTGACAGAAAAGGTAAGAATCTCTTGTCCAATGGGGATATAGAATTCATAATGAGAATGCCTACGGACAAGATATGGTATGAACCACAGGCAGTAGTTTTTGAAAAGATACCAAAAAGAAGATTGACGAGACGATTTATTGTGCGTAGGTTGTTTTGGCAAGGAATATCCGATTATATTATGATAAAGAAAAGGGGACTGGATAGTTTTTATGATAAGGATGAAATATTATTTACACCCCATTTTTTTAAAAAGGCAAAAGCAATGATTGCAAAAGGTCATTTTTTTGAGATTTTCTGTGCGTTTGTAAGACAGTTCGGATTTAAATATGGCAGAATTTATCTAAATAGAAAACAGGAGGTAGGCATAAAACCTACCTCCTGATTACGGCGAGTATCTGGTCAACGGCATATTGGTGCCCATCGGTAGTGTTATTGATCTCTTGATATATATCTTCTGAGTTCAATCAAGCATCGTTGTTCCATTTGCTGTCGCAGGGTATACTTTTCTCTATTTGTTATCGGACCACGACTTGCGCGAAGACGCTCCAGCCGCACATTATTGTCGCAATAAATCAGAAATGTGTGGTCAGGATTGATAAAGGTAACCCATTGAGGGATCTTTATGTCTAATCCCATCGCTTTGTGATAACAAATCGTAGACAAGATGTACTTGTCGCATACGACATCTTGCGTCTCAAGGGTCTTGCTTATCTCGTGTGACGCCTGAGTCACAGATGCCAGATAGAACCAGAATCTCGCCTCCAAAGTGGCTCTTTCGTCAATCTCTTTTCTTGATGGGCGAAATGCTTCTGGAGGAGTGGCATAGTACTGGCCAGAAATTTGCTTTGCCAATAACTTCCCAAGCTCTGTTTTGCCGCTCCCTGATATTCCTTCAAGAACAATGAACTGGTGAGCATTTGTATTACTCATTTCAACCTCCTTTTTGGTGATGTTCTTGTGAGAGTCTAAAATATGCTATCAATTTTGTCAAATTGCGCAAAAAGATATATTTATACCTGTGATATCTCTATAGTAAAGATTCTAGCTTGTTAGTTAGTCTATATACAAATTCTTTTTTTGTAGAGTCATCACAAGTGTCCAGAAATTCACGAATACCTGCTATATATTTATCGTTGTTGGCGAATTTTGGATGTAAATGCTGTTCGTTCCTTTCATATATCTTTGCGAAGTTTTGTAGATGCGAAGTGAAATCGGCCATTTTTATCAGTTTTGCTCCGAGAGATATTATTTTAATTCTCTCGTAATATTCCAGTTTCTGTTCTCGATTATAGTTTTTTGGATGAGAAACTTCTTGGACTAAATTAGCGACTTCTTTTGAAAATTTTTTTTCTATTTCTTCATATGTTGCGGTCGTGTCCTCTAATGTGTCGTGGAGAAGTCCAGCCACTAAAATATTCTGATCATTAATATTGAACTTATCTTGAAGTATTTGAAAAACATCAAGGAAGTGATTTTTTCTTCCTGCTTCAGTAAATTTCTGCTCGGCAAATTTTTTTGCTAATTCAATTTTATTTGTATCCATATTTTATATTCTTGTTTTTAGCCGTTTGTTCGGTTATTATATAACTCATTATGGAAATAGTAAATATTTATCGTAAAAAAACATCTAATACTGGTGACAAATTTTCAACGCCTACCAAGTATTTTGATTATCTGAAAGATATTAGAACTCTCGACATAACTGAACTACCACCGGATCAATTCTTGAAAGAAGTTGAGGGTAAGATAATTATTTTTGGTGGTGGCGGCTTTCTTGAACAAGATTATTTCAAAGATTATATGAATGTGTTGCTTGGAGCAAAGACTGAACTATTGATTGGCTGGGGGATTGGGCACAACATTCATGGTGTATGTGATATGTTGTACGATAGTCATAAATATTCCGATAAATTTCATTTACTCGGCGTGAGAGATAGTGCCAATGGCTTTGAATGGGTTCCCTGCGCTAGCTGTATGCACTCTATGTTTGACGAGATTTTTGAAGTAAAAAACAAAATTGTAATTTATGAACACAAAAACTTTCCTTTAAGGAATTTGGAGCCGAATTTCCCAAAAATGAAGAATGGAGATTCTTTTGAAGATGTCATAAAGTTTTTAGGTGGCGCGGAATTAGTTATTACGAATAGTTACCATGGTGCATATTGGGCAACTCTTTTGAAAAGAAGGGTGATTGTCATGCAACCTTTTTCATCTAAATTCTTCGGTTTCCGTCATCCTTTAGTAGTCGCAAATAGTTTTAATATTAAGGATAATTATAATATTCCTGTTTATCCTGACGCACTAAAGGAGGCGCGGGAGGCTAACATAAGATTTGCGGATAGGGTTCATAAAATGATCGAGAAATTATAATTGATAATATGATGCTTCACTCCACGCTTACCGATAGATCATTACAGACGATCGAGATTATATATCAAGAAGGCGGTCTTCTCGTTGAACTTGACGGGAAAATCTTGCAATAAGCTTGCGATTTTTGTTTTCTTGGGGGCAAGATGATTCTTGTTTTTCATAAAGAAAAATTATAAAGATAGATAAAAAGCCGAAGTCTGGTTATGCCGTTACGGGTTTCTATATATATGATAATACTGTATTTAAAAAGATTAAGCGGTTGAAGCCATCGGCAAGGGGAGAGCTGGAAGTCACCGATTTGAATAATCTGTATATAAAAGAAAAAACTCTTACCTGGGGGGAGATAAAAGGCTCTTGGTTTGATGTGGGGACATTTGATTCTCTGTTGACGGCGGCCAATTGGGCGGCAAAAATAAATATAAGGTCTTGCGATGTCCTTATATAGAGCAAATTTTCTTATAGGCTTAGTTTTTGCTGGCTTGACTAAAATCAAGCGCGGGTGTTTACTATATAGTTAATTTTTAAATAAGGTTATTCAAGGTTATGCTGGGACTTATTCTTAAAATATTGTCTATTCCGAAAAACATAGAGCCTATGGATGCTATGGCTTGCGAGAAACAGGAAATAACTGCCGTTGGGGGGAAAATTCAGGATAAGGTGAAAAAGCTGTTCAGAGGATCTCTCGCGATTAGAATGGTGGATGCCGGGTCGGACAATGCCTGCGAGCAGGAATTGGTCGCCCTTTCCAATGCTTTTTATGACATTGAACGCTTTGGAATTCATTTTGTCGCCTCTCCTAGACATGCCGATATGCTTATAGTCACGGGTCCTGTGACAAGAAATATGCAGGAAGCATTGATTAAAGCGTATGAAGCGACTCCGGATCCTAAAATAGTCGTCACTTTGGGAGATGATGCTATCGACGGCGGGATATTTAAAGGATCTTACGCGGTTGTTGACGGCGTTAGTAAATCCATACCTGTTGATTATCAGATTCCGGGAGACCCACCTTCGCCGAAAATTATTTTGTGCCATTTATTGAAAATATTAGAAGCGATTGATAAATCATAAATATGGCATCTGCAATATTATCACAAACCGGATTTTTAATTTTACTTTCGCTATTTATGCTGGGGGCTGCCGGCGCGCTGATTTTCAGGAAAAACGACCAGTTCGCTAATTTTTTCGGCAGTTTTTTTGCCGTGGCTGGTTCAGCTTGGGGCGTAATTTTCGCGCTTCTCGCTTTAAGCGCGGACGCATCTCAAGTTTATGAAATAGGAACAGCAAGTTTCCCGTTGTTGTCCTGGTCATTCAACATAGACAAGCTGTCCGCTTTTTTTATTTTTATCATTTCTCTGATATCCCTTTTTTGTTCAATTTACGGCATCGGATACGCGAAGCATTTTTATAAAAAATACAGCATCGGGTCACTCGGATTTTTTTACAACATTTTTATTGTCGGAATGCTTGCCGTGGTTTCCGCTTCCAACGCGCTGTTCTTTCTTATCGCGTGGGAGCTGATGTCCCTATCTTCTTATTTCCTGGTTGTGTATGACCGCAAAGATAAGAATAATGTAGAAGCCGGATTTTTATATTTTGTCATGACTCATATCGGCACCGCTTTCATTATCATTTCTTTCCTGCTTTTCTATAAATTCACCGGGTCGTTTGATTTTGATGTTATCAAAGAAAACTCCGCTAACATTCCTTCTCTTGCCAAAAGCGCGATTTTTTTGCTGGCGCTTGCCGGTTTTGGCACCAAAGCGGGGATAATCCCTCTGCATATCTGGCTCCCGAGCGCTCATCCGGCAGCGCCGTCGCATGTTTCCGCTTTGATGTCTGGAGTGATGATCAAGACCGGAATCTATATGATGATAAAAATTTTTCTGGATATTTTTACGGACGCTCCGCTTTGGTGGGGGCTTGCCATATTGATAATCGGGTCGGTGTCTTCTTTGCTCGGGGTTTTATACGCGCTGACGGAGCACGACTTAAAACGGCTTTTAGCTTATCACAGCATTGAAAATATCGGCATCATTTTACTGGGACTCGGGAGCGCTCTGGCTTTCGCGTCGCTTGATATGCCGGGACTCGCGATTGTCGGAGTTGCGGCGGCGCTGTTCCACACTCTCAATCATGCCACATTTAAATCGCTTCTATTTTTGGGCGCCGGCTCCGTCATTTCGCAGACTCATACGAGGAATATAGAAGAATACGGCGGGTTGATAAAATATATGCCTCAAACCGCTTTTTTCTTTCTCGTAGGGTCAATGGCGATATCGGCTCTCCCGCCGTTTAACGGATTTTTCAGCGAATGGCTGACTTTTCAGGCTCTTTTCAAAGGAATGACCTCGCTTGACGCCGGCGCCAAGTGGGTATTTTTGATATCGGCTGGCTCGCTCGCGCTGACTAGCGGACTTGCGCTGGCTTGTTTTGTCAAAGCGTTCGGAGCGACATTTCTTGCCCGTCCGAGAAGCAAAGAAATCAAACAGGCGAAGGAATCGGCGCTCTCGTTGAGATTTGGAATGGCATCGCTGGCAATTTTATCATTGGCGTTCGGATTGTTCTCCGGACGCGTATCTTATGTATTGGTGAAAATTGGAGAGAGTCTAGGCGGGCTCGGCGGCAGTTCACCGGCAATTTCTTTTTCGAGCACGCAAAGCATCGTTATAGACAGCGGATTCTCTTCCGTTTCCGCGCCGGCGATAGCCGGTTTTATCGCTATCCCGTTAATTATTACTGCGATAGCGGTGATTTATCTGATAAATAAAAATCAGAAAGTGAAAATCGGCGCCACTTGGGATTGTGGGACGGAATTGACTCCACGCATGGAAATCACATCAACAGGATTTTCAAGATCTATCGTTATGATTTTTAAAGGTATTTTAAAACCAAGCAAGCAAATGGATATAGAATATCATGACGCGGACATCAGGTATTTCCCGAGATCAAGGACTATCGCTTTGGGCATTACAGATGCTTACAATATTTATCTTTGCGGACCGTTGAATAATTTCATAATTAATCTTTCAGAGCGCGCCAAGAAAATTCAGAGCGGGAACGTGAACGCCTATGTTTTATACATATTTATAGCCTTATTAGCCGTAATATTTTTCGCGATATTTTAGTATTATGGAAATCTTGATTTGGACAATTCAATTAATTCTTCTTCCAGCGCTGTCTCCGCTCTGCGTCGGCATTATAAGGAAGATGAAAGCCAAATTTCAAAACCGCCAAGGGGCGGGGATTTTCCAGCCGTACAGCGATTTATGGAAGCTTTTCAATAAAGATGAAGTCATCAGCTCGGACGCTTCGTGGGTGTTTCGTTTCGCGCCATTTATTGTTTTCGCCGCCACTTTGGCTGTCACTGCCGGCATTCCGACATTCGCTTCCTTTCTTTCAAACAAGTTAACGAGCGACATCTTGGTTATCATTTATCTTTTGGCTCTCGGCACTTTCTTTTTGGCTCTCGCGGGGATGGATACGGGTAGCGCTTTCGGAGGATTCGGTTCAAGCAGGGAGATGACAATCTCTGCGCTTGCCGAAGGCGGAGTACTTTTTTCGCTTCTAACCGTCGCTTTGGTTTCCGGCTCCACTAATTTATTTTCTATTTCCGAATCGGTTTCTTTACTGGGATTCCCGCCGTCTTTACCCGTGATTCTTGCTTTCATCGGGTTTTTCATAGCAATGCTTGCGGAAACCGCCCGATTTCCTTTTGACAATCCCGCCACTCATCTGGAGCTGACTATGATTCATGAAGCGATGATTCTGGAATATTCCGGCAAAAAACTCGCGCTGATGGAATGGGCTTCCGCCAATAAGCTGATGATTTTTATGGCATTGGGGTCCGGTTTATTTTTCCCATGGGGCATAGCAAGTTCTTTGAGTTTTGGCGCGGTGGTTTTTGCGATTTTCGCGTTTTTGATTAAAGTTTTAGTATTTTGTTTCGCTATAGCGTTTATTGAATCAAGCATCGCGAAATTCAGATTATTCAGATTGCCGGATTTGTTGCTCGCTTCATTCGTTTTAAGCGCTATAGCCATCGGATTAATAATATGAGAGGCGGAAAATTATGGAACATATATTTTTACAATTTTTAGTGATAACGATTTTTCTGACGGTTGTTTTTTTGCATGTGTCCAGGAAAAATTCAACGGCTATAACGCTTTATCTCGTCCAGTCTCTTGCTATAACGACAATTTTGCTTTGGTCTTTTTTTGATACATATTCAATATTATTGCTCGCGGTCGCCTTGCTTACTTTCGCGGTGAAAGCGGTTATCGCTCCGCTGTTTTTCGCCCGGCTCGTGAGAAAGCATCAGCTTAAATTTTCCGCCAGCACTTATCTGAATCTGCCGACGACTTTGATTATGGTTGCCGTTCTGACTGCCGTAACAAGTTCGCATATTTTCGCTCCGCTTGTTTCCATTATCCCGGAGAATGAAAAAATATTATCGTTATCAATGGCCGTGATTTTAATCGCGTTTTTCCTGATTATCAACCGCAAGGGCGCCATATCTCAGATGATCGGAATACTTTCTCTTGAAAACGGCATTGTGTCATTTGCGGTGTTTTCCGGCCTTGAGCAGGCTCCCGGCCTTCAAGCAGGCATAATGTTTAATATTTTTATCTGGGTCGTAATAGCGACCGTATTCGCGTCAATGATATACAAACAATTCGGTTCGCTTGACGTGACAGCTATGAAAAGCCTAAAAGAGTAAATAAAATTATATGGCGATATTTATTGTAATTACATCATTATTGGCGGCGGCGGTTATAAGCCTCATATTTAAACGAAGGGCGGTGATTGAGTATGCTTCAATGATTGCTTCATTTGTTGTTTTCGCTTCCGCGATTTTCATCGGGCTGAAAGTCGCTTCTTCCGGATCTTACGAATTTTCCAAATATTTTTCAGTGGACGCGCTGGGGGCGATTATTATAATGATAATTTCTTTGATAGGGCTCGCGTCTTGCGCGTATTCCATCAGCTATCTCCGCGAAGAAACCGCGAAGCAGATAATAGGATTCCGGAGAGTCAGGCAGTATTTTATTTTATTCAACTTATTTGTTCTGGCGATGTTTTTCGCGGTCATCACGTCAAATCCGATCATTATGTGGATCGCCATTGAAGCATCCACGCTCTCAACCGCTTTTCTGATAAGTTTTTACAACCAGCCGCAGGCAATGGAAGCGGCATGGAAATATTTGATTATCAATTCAGTCGGCTTGCTTTTAGGATTTTTCGGAACAATGCTTTATTTCACGTCAGTTGCGTCATTGGATGGGCATCGTTTGGTTGACTGGAATATTTTATTGTCCAACGCCCATAATATGGATTTCTTTGTGGCTAAAATCGCTTTTGTTTTTATACTGATAGGTTATGGGACAAAAATCGGATTTTTCCCGATGCATACATGGAAACCGGATACTTACAGCAATACGCCGATACCGATAGCAAGTTTATTTTCCGGCGCGCTGATGAATGTAGCGTTTGTCGCCTTGCTAAGATTCAAATCTGTCACTGATTTAGCCGTGGGGTCGGATTTTTCAAGAGAGTTACTCATTCTCTTCGGCGTCCTTTCTATTATCGTAGCCGCCCTGATTATTTTTATCCAAAAAAGCTATAAAAGACTACTGGCTTATTCCAGTATTGAGCATGCTGGCATTATTGCTCTAGGCTTCGGCTTCGGGGGAATTGGCGCTTTTGCCGCAGTATTACATATGATTTATCATTCTCTCGCTAAATCCATCCTGTTTCTTTCCGCCGGAAATATATTTTTGAAATACAGCACAACGAAAATAGCAAAAATCAGAGGAGTTATTTCCTCTGCTCCATTGACTGCCATAATTTTTATAATCGGTTTTTTGGCTGTCACCGGAATTCCTCCATTTGGGCTGTTTCTGACTAAATTTTATATATTGTCTGCAGGAATTCAGTTGCATCCGGTTGCGGCCATTGCCGCGTTGATTGCTTTTGTTTTGGTATTTGCCGGATTTTTGAAGCATATTACCGATATGATGTTTGGAGAAAAACCGGAAGAAATAGAAACGGGAGACAAGAATAAGTGGATGATTATACCGTTGGCCGTACTGGTAATTATTTTTATTTATTTGAGTTTGCATCTGCCGGAATTTATCAGTGTATTAATCAATTCCGCCGCATTGAATCATTAATTCAAAAACAATATGATACCGGCAAATTTTGAAAAATATATTCCTAAAAAATACAGAATAGAGATCCAAGGAAATCTTGCTGTTTTTGAAGTGCCCGCTTCCGAAATAACAGAAACTGTTAAAGATTTATATATTAACGAAAACACTTCTCTGAAAACCATAACTGCCACTGACGAAAGAAAAGATGGCGGATGTTTTAAAATATTTTATATTTTCGGCGTTCCTGGAGAAAATATTTTTCTGGCGCCTTTCATAAGATTGCAGGGCATTGAAGAATTTCCGTCCGTGGCGTCTGTTATTCATGAAGCGTGGAATTACGAGAGGAAAATAAGGACGTTTTTCGGTTTAAATCCGAAAGGGCTTATTGATGAACGGCCGATCATCCTTCATGACAATTGGCCGAAAAATTCATTTCCTTTAAGAAAAGATTTTGATTGGAATAAAAGGCCGGATAAAGCCAGAGGCGTTTATGAATTTCAGAAAGTTGAAGGCGAGGGTATATACGAAATTCCGGTGGGACCGATTCACGCAGGCATTATAGAGCCCGGGCATTTCAGATTTAATGTCGCGGGAGAAGAAATTTTATTGCTTGAAGCAAGACTCGGTTTTGTGCATAAAGGCAGCGAGAAATTATTTGAAACATTGCCGATGAATGCCAAATTAAAGCTTTCGGAAAAGATATCCGGCGACAGCTCGTTTTCCCATTCGCTCGCTTTCTGCCAGGCGATTGAAAATCTGGCAGGAATCAATGTTCCTGAGCGGGCGAAGTATTTGAGAATTATTTTCGCAGAGTTTGAACGGCTGGCGAATCATTTGGGCGATATAGGCGCTATAATGATTGATACGGGATTTAATTTCGGCGGAGCCAATGGTGCCAGATTGCGGGAGAAAGTTGTGCGAATAAATGAGCGATTGAGCGGGAGCAGGTTTTTGAGAGGAGTGAACGCTATAGGCGGAACAGCGAAAGACATCAATAAAGAAAATCAGGAAAAGCTTACGGAAGAATTGCAAGATATTATTAAAGACTTTTCCGAAGTTATCAGTATCGCGGAAAACAGCAGTTCGCTTTTAAATCGCCTGAAAGATACCGGGATTTTAACTTATCAAATAGCCAAAGATTATGGCGTAGTCGGAGTTGCGGCCAAAGCCATAGGCATTGAGATGGATGCCAGAGCGAATTATCCTTACGCGGTTTACAATAAGCTGGATTTCAAAACTGCTGTCGGGCATGGCGGAGATGTTTATGCAAGATTTTCCGTTAGAATTCAAGAAGTTTATTCGTCGTTTGAAATCATTAAAAAAGCTCTGTCACGCCTTTATGAAAACGGGCAAATTATTTCCGCTCCGGCAGATGTCGTTTTGAGGAAAAAATCCGTTGTGGTAAGCATAGTGGAAGGATGGCGGGGAGATATAGTTTATTTCATCTCTACGGATTCAGAAGGGAATATTAATAGAGTTGATGTTCGCGATCCGTCATTTCTAAATTGGGCGGCTGTCGGCCATGCCGGGCCTGGCAATATCGTCCCTGATTTTCCTTTGATAAATAAAAGTTTCAATTTGTCTTACTCGGGGAATGATTTGTAGTCAAAAAAGATATAAAAAAAGGGGGCTTGACTGCCCCCTTTAATTTTTTGCTAATAAGACGCCCGATTGCTTTCTTCTAATACACTGCGAACATATTTTTTATGGTTGTAACAGTTAATTCCGGTGTTCCTGCGCGCAAAGTGCGCGAAATTAATTGATACGCCGGCGCATTCTGCTATAACAATGTCTGAAACGCGGCCGAAAAATTCTTTTGATTTTTCGCGCCATTCAAGTACTTCTTCTTTTGGAAATCCCTGTTGGATTCCGAGTTGTAATAGCGCATTTCTCACGCTACCGAAGTTTATTATTATGGAATGATAAAGAGCCGGATCCGATTCAACGAGCTTTTCTTGAAGCGGCAGTTTGTCGGCCAGCATATCCAGCGTTTTCAGCGTTCCATAAAATGGCAGTCGGCATCGCAGTCCGTTCTGGCATCGCAAAATGTCCGATTTTCGCAAAGCCCCGCAGTTTCGGCAATAAAAAACGGAACTGCCGCCATTTTTATTCATTGCCGCCATTATCTCTCGTTCAGTCATTTCGCTTTGGCAAGGGCATTCGCTCACTAACCCAAGTTTTAAATCGCGCAGATTTTCTATTAGCGCCCAGCGCATAGAAAAAGATTTTTCTTCCAGCAACGCGCGCTGGCTCTGCGTAAGATACACTTTGATTTTTATTCCGTGTTCTGAACTCATAAATTATTCCTCCTTTTGTGTTGTTAAATTGCGGTTGGTGCTGGAAGAGGGAGTTGAACCCTCATGCCCTTGCGAGCACACGATTTTGAGTCGTGCGTGTATGCCAGTTCCACCACTCCAGCTTATTCAGACATTTTTAAGACTATATTTTTTGCTATTTATTGTCAATCATTAATATATTTATCCACAATTTCAGTATTGACAAGATAGATTTCATTGATTAAGATTACTTTCTCTTTAATGAGAAAAATGTAGTTCTTTTAAAAAAGAAATTACGAATCCTCGGCGAAAAGATACTTAATTTTAACACTCAACCAAACAAGGGGGAATACTGATGGATAAGATTTTCAATACCGAGAATGTGACTTTGAAGTTGGAAGAGCTTGGAAATATAGACCCAAGATTGATAGTGAGTATGGCAGTTGTCAGTTCGGAGAAGGTTCATGTTGCACATCTTACGGACCTGGTATCGCTGTCCAAGAAGGCGAAGATTATCATTTCCGGAGAGAACACCGGTGGCGTACAGATCAAAAGCATACAGTATCTGTCAGGGGCAAACACAATTGTTGTTGCGGAAATTGTCGGAGCCATGACTCCCGATGCGAGATCTGCCATAAAAAAGATGATTCAGGTGATGGAGGGCTTCCAGGTTACGAATGCTTTCTTCCCGGGCAATATGTCCGTCGAGTCGCGAGGAGCAACATGTTTTATTGGTAAAACCGTTGATGATTTACTGGCTGTTCCAACAAACATCAAAAACCTTCGCATATCGCGTGACAGTCTGGTTTTCTCCGATGCAGAGAGAGTCAAAAAGATATATATTCAGGAGTACAAGGCTGATGGCTGGAAAACAAATTTATTTGTTACTATCTTGAAAGCCAACCAGGAGGTCAAATTCCTGGGCAGAATCAAAGATTGGCATGTGCCTGTCACATTGAAAGACGGGACCATAGCTCAACTGGATGTGAAGAGCGGAAGACGGGAACCAGCCATCAAAACATTTGACGGAGTCATCAAGACTTCTGCCTACATTGGCGAGGTTTTTGGCGGCAAGCATGCCGTCATTTCTGGCAATCAGCTTGTGACTGCCTAGTTTTTTGTTTTTGATTTAAATACAGATAATATTCTTTTCGCCGAGGGTATTTACAAAGCGCCAGAACTTCAAAAAAGTTTTGGCGCTTTTCTTTTGCAATTTTTAGAGGAAACGATATAATGAAGCCATGGCATCCGTAATCGCTTTTTGCAATCAAAAAGGAGGGGTGGGGAAGACCACAACCGTTGTAAACACCGCCTCTTATTTGGCGTCTTTGGGGAAAAAAGTGCTTGTTGTGGATTTGGACCCGCAAGCCAATGCTACTTCCGGATTCGGCGTCCCAAGAGAAAATATCAAAGCAGGGCTATATGAATGTCTTTCCGGTTCCGTTCATCCAAAAGAAGCAGTGCTGGAAACAGGCACTGAAAATTGTTTTATCTTGCCGTCTTCCCCGGACCTTGCGGGAGCGGCAGTGGAGCTTATTAGTGTGGACCAGCGGGAATTCAAGCTTTTTGAACTGCTGCAAATGGTTTCTGATGATTATGATTTTATATTAATAGACTGTCCGCCGTCGCTCGGCATTTTAACTATTAATGGTTTAGTGGCGGCGCAAAAAATTATAATTCCGGTGCAGTGCGAGTATTACGCGCTGGAAGGGTTGTCGCAATTGCTTCGCACCATTCTTTTGGTCAAAGAGCATATCAGCCCGCATGTTGATGTCATGGGAGCGGTGCTGACGATGCATGACAAGAGAAATAAGTTGTCGCAGGAAGTGGCGGAGGAAGTTCGGAAAAATTTCCCCGGTTATGTTTTTCAGGCGGTTATCCCGAGATCAGTTTCTTTGGCAGAAGCCCCGAGTTACGGAAAACCGATAATGCATTATAAATGGTGGTCGCAGGGAGCACAGGCATATAAAGCGCTGGCGATGGAAATTATAGTGCTGCATGGAAATTAATGCATGAATTAAAAATCTAACTATTATTTAGCAGTTAAAATTATCAATTATCAATTATCAATTTTCAAACAGCGGAAGCATTATTGAAAATTGAAAATTAAAAATTGAAAATTCTTTTTGTATGGCTCTAGGAAAAGGACTTTCATCATTGATACAACCAAGAGAAGATTTGATAAAAAAGCAAACAGGGGAGCAGCAAATGTCGCCTCTGCTCATGTCTATTTTTAAAATCAGACCAAATCCTCTCCAGCCGAGGAAAGATTTCAGCGCGGAAGCGATGGAAGATTTGGCGCAGTCTATTCGCGAAAACGGCATTTTGCAGCCGATAGTGGTTTCCAAATTGAAAAATCCGGAAGGCAGTGTTGAATATCAAATTGTCGCGGGGGAGAGAAGATGGCGCGCGTCAAAGATGCTCGGCTTGAAAGAAATTCCCGTCGTATCACGCGAAGTTAAAAGCGATCAGGAAGGGATAGAACTCGGTATTTTAGAAAATATTCAAAGAGAAAATCTAAATCCAATAGAGCTCGCGATGGCTTACAAGCAGTTGGTTGGGCTGGGTATCGCGCAAGAAGAAATCGGGAAGAAAATCGGAAAAAGCAGGCAGGTGATTGGCAATACCATGCGGCTTTTAAGCTTGCCTAAGCCCATTCAAGATGATATTAAAAATGGCGTTTTATCTGAAAACCATTCGCGGGCGATTTTAGCTTTGCCGACAGAAGACTTGCAATTAAAGCTTTGGCAGGAAGTTAAAGAGCAGAAACTATCTGCCCGCCACGCCGAAGTTGCCGCCCGCAAATACAAAAAAACTCCCAGCCAGTCAGTTGCCAATCTGGACGCGCTTTCCAGAGAGATGGTTGTTCAGTTGGAAGCGTATCTTGGCACCAAAGTGACTGTTGAGCCGGGAAAACATGTCAGCGATGGCGGCAAAATCATAATCAAATATTTCTCCAATGAGGACTTGAAAAATGTCGTGAAAAAAATAACTCAAGCGCGCTGATTATTTTAGCGCCGATTTTATCCTGCTTCTGGCATAATTGGTTTTGACGAAGTTGAGCCAAGAGGAAGACGGCTTTTTGTTTTTGGCGGTGATTATTTCGCAGACATCGCCGTTTTTCAATTGATGTTCAAGAGAAACCATTTTACCGTTTATTTTAGCGCCGTTGCAATGGTTGCCTACTTCAGAATGCACGCTGTAAGCAAAGTCAATCGGCGTGGCGCCATCCGGCAGATCTATCACATCTCCTTTCGGAGTAAAGACAAAAATCCTATCTTTGAAAACATCGATTTTTAAGCTATCGATAAATTCCTTGCTTCCGGAAACTTCATGTTGCCATTCGCTGATTTGTCTTATCCATTCAAATTTTTTCCCTATTTTTGCCCCGGCTTTTGGTTTGCCGGCTTCAGAATACGCCCAATGCGCGGCTATGCCGTGTTTTGCTTCGTAATCCATTTTTTCCGTTCGTATTTGAAATTCGGTTATTTCTCCATCATCGCAAAAAACGGTCGTGTGCAAGCTTTGATATCCGTTCGGTTTTGGCAGGGCGATATAATCTTTGACCTTGCCGGGCACCGGAGTCCAAAGCTTATGAATAATGCCAAGAGCCGCGTAGCAGTCCCCGACATTTTTCACTATTATTCTGGCCGCGACCAGGTCGTTTATGCTTTCAATGTCATTGTCGCCGCGCTCTTTTAGTTTTTTGTAGATGCTGAAAATATGTTTCAATCTTGAATCAATTTTTGTCACTTCTATGCCCTGCGCCGCCAATTCTTTTTTAAGTTTGCTTTTAACTTTAGCGAGATACGCTTCTTTTTTCGCGAGCCGATTCCGCACTTTTGGGGAAAGTTCCTGGTATTGTTCTTTGAAAGAGTACGGGAAGGCTAAATCTTCCAGTATGCCTTTCAGTCGCCACATGCCGAGCCGGTCGCTTAACGGAGCGTAAATTTCCAGAGTTTCATCGGCAATTCTTTTACGTTTGTATTCCGGCACATGCTCCAATGTCCGCATATTATGCAAGCGGTCTGCTAGTTTAATAAGCACTACTCTGATATCTTCGGCCATGGCGATAAACATTTTGCGCAGATTTTCCGCGTATCTTTCTTCTCCTTTGTATTTCAACTTTCCAAGTTTAGTCACTCCTTCCACCAAAAAAGCCACTTCTTTGCCGAATTCTTTCGCGATATCTTCCGGAGTGGCGGCGCCGTCTTCGCAGACATCGTGCAATAAGCCGGCTACGACAGTGTTTGTGTCCGCGTCCATTTCCGCCAATGTTTTCGCGACATTGCATGGATGATCAAAATATTGCTCGCCGGAAAAACGATTTTGCCCTTCATGGGCCATGCGCGCGAAATCATACGCTTTGGTTATAAGCTCAATATCCTCTTTAGAGCGATTTTTCAATTTTGAGAGAATTTCGTTTAAGTCCATTGAGTATGCATTAAGAATTATGAATTACGATAAAACGTAAGCAACTCTGTCATCTTGAATGAAGTGTAGCGGAGCGGAACGCAATGAAGGATCTCTATTCATCATTCGTCTTCCTCGGGTCTTTCCATGTTGCATATTTGCATTCCGGGTATCGAGAACAGCCCCAGAACATTCTTCGTTTCTTAGTTTTCTTTTCTACCAGTTCGCCTTGCCCGCATTCCTGGCACGGCACGCCGATTGTTTTTAGTATTTTTTTAGTGTTTCGGCAGTCAGGGAAGCCCGAGCATGCCATAAATTTTCCGAATCTGCCATTTTTGATTATCATCGGCTTTCCGCATTTCTCGCACACTTCATCGGTCGGCTGATCCATATTTTCTTTTTCCACTTCTTTGTATTTGACTTCCAGATTGGAATGAAACGGGCCGTAAAATTCCCGGATAATTTTTTTCCATTCTACCCCGCCTTCCGCTATCTGATCAAGTTTTTCTTCCATGTCCGCGGTGAATTTCACATCCACGATTTCCGGAAAATGCTTGACCAGTATTTCATTGACTTTAATTCCTATTTCTGTCGGCATAAATCTTCTCTGGTCATCCTTTTCAATGTAGTTTCGCGCTTGAATCGTGTTTAGTGTCGGAGCGTAAGTGGACGGCCTGCCTATGCCGTATTCTTCAAGAGTTTTAATCAAAGACGCTTCAGTATATCTCGGTGGGGGTTCGGTGAAATGCTGCGCCGGTTCCACTTTTTCCGATTTCAATTCTTCTTTTTCTTCCAATTCAGGCAAAATATTTTCCGTGAATTTTGACGGGTATGCCGCCAAAAATCCGGCGAATTTTTGAGCGATGCCATTGGCGCGAAAAGTATAATCTACAACATCTTCCTTTAGCGGCTTTGCCAATATATCGGCTGTGGTTGTGTCAAATATCGCCGGCTCCATTTGGCAAGCGATAAATCTGCGCCAAATTAAGTTATAAAGCTTGTATTGCTGTGGCGTTAAATGAGTTTTTAAGCTTTCAGGATCTTTTGACGGATCAGTCGGGCGGATTGCTTCATGGGCTTCTTGCGCGCCCTTGGATTTATTTTTAAACTTGCGCGGAATCGCGAGCGCGAAATTTTCACCGTATTTTTTTATAATCGTTTCCCTTGCCGCTTTCAATGATTCTTCGGATAGATTAAGCGAGTCGGTTCTCATGTATGTTATCAAGCCGCCGCCGCTTCCTTCCACGCCTTCATAAAGCTGTTGAGCTATCATCATTGTCATTTTGGCTGAAAAGCGGAGCTTTTTCCATCCTTCCTGCTGAAGGGTGCTGGTTGTGAAAGGCGGCGATGGGAGTTTTCGCGTTTCTTTTTTTGAAACTTCAGAAACTGAAAATTCCGCTTCTTTCAGATTATCCGCTATTTTCTCCGCGTTTTGCTTGTCCGGTATGTCAAACTTTTCCAGTTTTTTATCGCCTGATTTTATCAGATTGGCTTGGAATTTTTCTTCGGTTACCGTCATACGACGACCGCTCCGCTCGTCGAGCTCGCGGGTTGCAGGTTTTATCAAATGAGCCGATATGGTCCAATACTCTTGAGGTATGAATTTTTTGATTTCATCTTCCCGTTCCGCTACCAAGCGAACAGCCACCGATTGCACTCTTCCGGCAGACAGTCCGCGCATAACTTTTTTCCATAAAAACGGCGAGAGTTCGTAGCCGACCAGCCGATCAAGCACCCGCCGCGCCTGTTGGGCGTCCACCATTTTCATGTCTATAGGGCGCGGATGCTCCAAAGCCGACTCAATCGCCGACTTGGTGATTTCATGAAATACGATTCGCTTCGGCTCCGGCAATTTTGATGTTTTGGTTTTTGATTTGGAATTTTCCAAATCCAATATTTGAGCGATGTGCCACGCGATTGCTTCTCCTTCGCGGTCTTCGTCAGCGGCGAGTATTATTTCCGCCGCTTTTTTGGCTTCCTCTTTTAAAATTTTAACATTGGGCTTGGCTTTGGCCGGTATCAGATATTGCGGTTCAAAATCCTTTTCAACATCCACACCCAGTTTGGATCTCGGCAGATCGCGCACATGGCCGTAAGAGGAGATAACTTTATATCCGTTTCCTAAAAATTTTGATATAGTCTTTGCTTTGGTGGGGGATTCAACCACTATCAGTTTTGAATTATTCTTATTTTTCAATGACATATATATTGTTTCCGATATTTTTAATTTTGTTTTTCAATTCTAACATAGTAAGCAGTGTCAGCACAGAAGCGGACGGGAGCTTGGTGTTTTGGATTATTTTATCCGGCGTTGATATTCCTTCGGCGATATTTGAAATGATCATCTGTTCTTCAAGCGTGTCGGCGCTTGCTTCTGATACCGGAACGGCTTCAATCTGCCAGCCGAATTCTTCCAGCACATCTTCCGCTTTTGTAATCAATTTCGCGCCCTGTTGAATCAGTTTATTCGCGCCTGCCGATACTTGGGAATATATCGGCCCAGGGACGGCGAACACTTCTTTGCCTTGTTCCAGCGCGTAATTGGCGGTGATCAGAGAACCGCTTTTTTCGGCCGCTTCAATAACAATTACTCCTAAAGAAAGAGCAGATATAATTCTGTTTCTTTGTGGGAAATTACTCGGATATCCGACTGTGCCCGGCTCAAATTCCGAAATCACAGCTCCAGCTTTCATCACGCTTTCCGCCAGCGATTTATGAGTATGAGGGTAAATTGACTTGTCGTCAACTCCGGTGCCCAGCACCGCGATTGTCCTGCCGCCCGCGTCCAGCGCGCCTTTATGGGCTTCAGCGTCAACGCCGAATGCCAATCCGGAAACGATAGTAACGCCTAATTTAGCCAATTTGTAAGCCAAGTCATACGCCGCTTTCTTTCCGTAAGGAGTGCATTTGCGGGTGCCCACAATGCCAATCGCGTTTTTATCTTGCGACAAAATCTCTCCGCGTATAAAAATTTGTTTCGGCGGTTGAGCTATATTTCGCAAGCTTTCCGGATATTCCGGATCTGAAATTAAAATTTCTCTGATTTCCATATCCGCAAGTATAGCATATTTATTGAGGCGCCGTAATTTGGATGATGGCGATGGATATTAAAATTATTATGAAAGCGGATAATTTTTTCCAATGCAGGCGTTCTTTGAGAAAAAAAACGGAGGCGAAATAAACCAAAATCGGTTGCAAAGAAAACAGGAGCATCGTCAGCACTATGCCCGATACTTGATAGCTGAAATAATAAAATATTGTTGCCAATCCATTGAAGATACTGATAACAAGGAGAGTTAGGAACGCTTTGGGAGATGTCCTCGGCGCGTATTTCAGATAAATTGGCGCGAGCAACAATGTCGTGATGGCGCTGATAATCGCCGTTAATGCCACTGGATGCCAGACAACGAGCAGCTCTTTGATCGCCAATGGCGAAAACGGAGCGATAGTAACTATCCAGATGAGATAATAGCTGGTTCGTTTCGCTATTTTAAAATGATGTTTTTCCCAGTGTGACCAAACAACGACTATTGAAACAAGTATTATCAGCCCCAGTATTATCGGTTTGCGTTCGTCCACGAAGAAAATGCTCGCGTAAAGAGCCGTCGGCAACCCAAATAAAAGATCTACAATCTGCATTTCATTTAAGTTGTCTTTGGAGAGCGCCCGATAATACAAAAGATTGACGGCAAAAGAAATGAGAGCGCAGAGAAGAATTAACAATGGAAGCTTGCCGGCAAACAACGCGCTTGATATCGGCGGCCGGATAATCAGAAAGACAATTAACAGGACAATAGTAACCAATGGGAAATTAATCCCGAGATACGATTTATAGCTTAGTTTTTGGACAGAAAGCGCCACTTTGTCCAAAGTCATGGCAGACGCTTCAAGCGCCGCGGCTAAAATTGGGAAGAGAAAATTCACCCCCACACCAAACGAGTTTATGCTCTTACACTGGCTTTGATTCTTAACATAAGCTGTTTAAGAGCTTTGGCTCGTAGTTTTAAATTATGTTCTCTTTTTGTCGCATCTTCTTCCAAAGTATATGCTTCATAATATACAAGACGCAATGGCATTCTTGACTTCGTTGATTCCACAAGTCCTAAGTTATGTTCTCTGAATCTTTTTCTAAGGTTATTTGAATAACCTATATACAATTTACCATCTTTATTGCTCTTTAGAATATATACATAGAACATAACTTAAAACTCGTTATGGTG
The DNA here is from genome assembly GCA_964366905.1 of uncultured Candidatus Saccharibacteria bacterium. Classification (GTDB taxonomy): domain Bacteria; phylum Patescibacteriota; class Minisyncoccia; order GWC2-36-17; family WO2-46-25; genus CAYIVQ01. Next base: position 2,347 of record CAYIVQ010000005.1, on the reverse strand, counting down.
TGGGGGTCCATTTAATCTTTAAAATATTTTTTCCTGAATTCGTAAGCGATAATTGTCGGCAAATAAAAAGTTACATTCGCGCTGATTGTCCCCAATAATAATCCAAGCGCGATATTGCCCGTTATTACGGAAAAAAGATACATGGCAACCGGCCTGATCATAAAACTATCCAAATATTCTGCCGGGCCGAATTCGATTATGATATTTCTAAATGTTTTTAAAATTCCGATAAGTGTTGTTTTGCCATCTTTCAATTTCCTCTTTTTTGTGTCGCTATATAAAATTTGGCTGTAGTAGCCGATGTTTCCTCCCCAGGTTCCGCCAAGAGCGGTAACGATTTGGTTGTGAAACAAAAAATTAACTAACATCCCGCCTATTAATGCGCCAATGATTGACAGTATTTCCGCGGGAAGATATCGTTTTAGCCATTCAACTATTTTGTTCAAGTTTTTTTTAATTGCGCTCGCTAATTTATTGCGTCTATATTTTCTTCAATTCTCTGCTTTTTATCTGATATTTTTTATTTTTGAAGAATTTCGCGACCGCGCCGTTCAAAAGCCAAGTCATCGCCAAAAGAAGAGCGAAATAGAACAAGCCGACCGGAGTGAATTTCGGCAGAGTGTCTTTGCCGAGATACCCTAAAATCGCCGCCACTACGCCGATGGTGGTTATCAATTGTAATGAAGAAATCGTATTTTTGGTGCTTTTTTGCTGAAGCTCGACGAATGTCTGGATGACGGAATCAAGATAGCTCTGAGTCATCACCCACATATACTTGATGTATTTGTGAGTATCCGCCAGCGTTTCAAATTTGAATTGGAAAAGCGGTTGGAGATATTCGTCCACCACTTGCAAGTTAGTGATTTTTTGGCGGGTTTGCAGATAAGCGTCCATTTGGTCTATGCGAGCGCCGATGAGTTGAATGGTTTTTTGGTAATCGGCAAGCTCGTTCCGCACGATATCAATTTCCGTGCCTTTGACCTCCTGCCGGTCTTTCACCGTGTCTATTTTTTCCCATACTATGCGATGGATATTGAGATAGCGGTGCAATTGCGATTTGAATTCGCGGAAGAATATCTGCGACTCAATGACACTGCGGGCTAATTTTTCGTCGCGCAGATTATTTATGAAAATAATCTCGGCGCCTCTGTATACTTGCGTGTTTTTGCTGGCGACTATCGCGTGGATTTCTTCGTTGAAATCAGCGAATAATTTCCGGGCCTCTTCTTCGGAGGCGTCACTGGCTGTCACTATATAAGGCAGGATGGTTTTGATATTCGCCAATTCTTTGGGAATCGGCGCGCCTTTGCTGTATATGAGAGAAAAGCTTTTTGCCAATTTATTATCGTAGTAATCTTTGATAGCGTCAAAGTCCTCGCGCAACCCGCGAATAGAGAGAGCGGAGCGGTCGTCGTATGACGGCAGAGAACCAAATTCTTTTTCCAGCACAATCAAGCCGTCTTCATACATTCTAAATTCAATCCCCGCGCCGGTTTTCACCAAAATATATTCAAGCGGACCGCTTTCTCGGGTAACATCTATTATTTCCAACGGACCGCGCGCCTTTTCAAGTTCTTGCGCGGGAAAATCAAGATGCGACTTGCCGTATTTCAGAAAGTCGTATAACTCCGTCAGATGCAAAGTGGTTCTCTGCAACCATCCCCCGATGTAGATTTTATTTATTGTCATGAAAATATTATAGCATAGCCGCTATATATTCCAAATAATTGCGATTGCTTCATATAAAACAACATTTCAGTTTTTGTTATTGTAGGGGTGTTGACCATTCAGTGTTTGTGTAGTATGTTAGAGGCGTTATATATGATCCAGTTTATCAAAACTCACAAGACAATTTTTTTGACGCCTGCCGTTGTTTTATTTGGTATTATGGCATGGGAGACAGCGCTATTGTATCAGAAAAATGCGGGAAGAGCGCCACAACAGCCGGCAATCACCACCACTCAACAACTCACCAGCACTTCAACATGGCAAACTTACCGCAATGAGGGATTAGGGTTTGAGATTCAGATCCCGCAGCGGTGGGTGAATGAGTATAAGATAGAGGAGGAAAAGACAATCGGGCCTGGTTTTGGTTCGGTTAGTTTTTCTAAGAAAGTGCGGTGGATAAATAAAGTCGGGGATATATCGTTTTCCGAACATATGATGCTTGGAATCACAGTGGCGACTCCTGAATGGTGGAAGACGATAAGTAATTCTCCTACTGATCGACCAACTATAATAATGGCCACTGACCAGAAGGTTTATGTTTATCGCAAAGATCAAGATAGTAGCAGGAGCGATGTAGATGAAATTTCCAAAGTTTTAAGCACATTCAAATTAATACCGT
>CAYIVQ010000004.1:29469-37266 GCA_964366905.1 uncultured Candidatus Saccharibacteria bacterium | reverse complement strand
GATTTCAAAACCGCCAAAGAGCCCGGAAAAACAATCGGCTCGAACCATGTTTTAGGAGAAAGAAGAAAAGAAAATTTTTTAATCATTGAATTCATAAGATTTTGACCAAAAACAGCAGGGATGCTGATTTTTTGTTGGCCTTGACAGGATAGATGAAATATACTATCCTTACGGCAGGAATAATAGTTCGGGATAGTGGCCAAAAGCCCTTTCCCTTTTGAAAATCTACCTACCGAAAGGAGACAGGAAATGAACGATCTACAGTTGAAAGCGGTCTTGGCCGGGGTGTTCTTCGGCATCTGGCCGCTCTTCATGAACAGGAGCGGTTTGAGTGGAAACGTTTCGTCTGCCATGTTCAGCGCGGTGGCTTTCATCGGCGTGTTGCCATTCGCTCTCCATAGCAGTGGGTTCGCAATCCCCACAGCGAACTGGACGATGGTCGCACTCGCTGGCTTCTTCGGAGCTCTTGGCCTGCTGTCCTTCAACGGCATGCTGGCTGGTGCTTCGTTGCAGAACGTCGGAACATTGTTCGTTCTCATGACCGTGGTGCAGGTCGCCGTTGCGGCCTCGTACCAAGCCATCATGAGTGGACACTTGTCCATCGACAAAATCGGTGGATACGTTGTCGCCGCCGTGGCCGCGTATCTACTGCTTCGCTGAACAACAAACACCAAGGACTGAGCAGACCGACTGCTCCCCGCTATGTCTTCGGACTTAGCGGGTTTTTTCTTTTCAATTTTCTTTAAATGTTTTATCATTGATATTGTATTCGCTTTGCGAATTCTGAATTAGTTTCCGCCAAAGAAAAATTGGAAATTGTTAAATCTCGCGGCGAAGCCGCTCCGAATTTGCGGGGGGTTTCTCGCCGAAATGCGTTCGGACTAATTCAAAAATACTGCACCAATTTTTGTGTTTACGAAACTCTTAATTTTTGATACCATAGTAATAAATTAACTAATTTCCGCGTTGGCGTGGATGGTTTAACCAAATTAAATAAAAAATATATGAATTGCAAACATTGTGATAATAAATTAGAATTAGCGAACGATGCAAAATTTTGTAATAAATGCGGCAAGCCAGTGGGATTAGAAAAGGATATTGTTGACATCGAGTATTTTTCTATTCCTCCTAAGAGATTGGCTCTTTTGTCGATTTTGACATTGGGAATTTATGAAATATTTTGGTTTTATAAAAACTGGGAAGCAATAAAAAAAGCAGAACAACAAAAGATTTCTCCGCTTGGAAGAGCAATTTTTACAGTTTTTTATTGCAATAGTTTTTTTAAGAAAGTATTACAATCAGCAAAGAAACATAGTTATAGCGATTCGTATTCGCCCGGATTACTGGCAACTGTTTATATAATTTTGCTTTTTGTCGGTAATGGTCTTAGTCGGATTGAAAATACAACTTTTGGACTCGATGTTCTTTGGCTGTTGATTGCAATTTCTTCTTTTATTCCTTTACTATCTGTACAAAAAGCTATCAATTTCAACAATTCAAAAATTGTTCAGAATTTTGACAAAAACAGAAAGTTTTCAAAAGGAGAAATAATTTTAACAGTCATTGGCATTATTTGGTTCGGGTTAGTTGTCTTGGGAACATTTTCCTCTTTGATCCCTGATAGTTATAGCTCAGCTTCAAGCGGCTATTCAACAATAGAACTTGTTACCGAAACAGTTAAAGAAGTAAAAGCCAGCATGATATTGCCGAGCAAGATTGATGAAGTAATGACATTAGTTGATGTTACAGCAGAGCCATCAGCTATTCGTTATCACTATGTGTTTTCAGGTGTTGATGCGAGCAAGCTTTCAAATGACTACTTAAAAAATTATTTAGGTTCAAGTATTTGTGAAAATGCAGATACCAAAAATCTTCTAAATCAAGGCATAGACATGGAGTATTCGTATGTCATTGATTCAGGAGAACGATATTTTATATCTTTTACTAAAGCTGATTGCTTACAATAATTATGTTTTGCGATAAATGTGGAAAAGAAATAGATGAGGGCGATAAATTCTGTAATAGTTGCGGAGCGATTATTGGTATAAATGAAAAGAAAAGCTATTGGGAGTATCTCGGTTACGTTTGGGCAGTTATTGCTAACCTCATTACCATCGGAGTTGTTTTTGCGATTTACGGAAGTGTTTATGCAAGTTTTGAAATAATTGTTATATCGCTTCTCATTCTTATATATTTAAGCTTCCAAGGTTTTTCTATGATTTATGGCAAAACAACTGCCGAAACCACTTTTGCTTTAGACGCAGAATTTAAGCGAATTAGACGACTGTTGAAAGACGAGCCAAACGAATACGAAACAGAGGAAATTCAAGAAGCCAAAAAGAAAGTTGATAAAGCGATGGTGAAAATGTATATCAACGCCGGTTTTATTTTCATCATTTACCTCATTGTGCTTTTCTATCTTTTTGACACATTATAAAAAGATAATTTATGAAAAATATTTTTATTAAGAAAATGGAAAATGGGGTTAGGAGCATTTTTTAATGATGATGAAAATCAGTGCGGTGCTTTCAAGGTTTTTTCAAAAAAACTTATAATTATGAAATAAAAGATGAATATATTTTAGGAATTTGTTCAATTCTCGAATTATTTGATGATAAGGGAGTAAAATATGCGATGGCTCTTAAAGAAATAAACTGATATATCCACAAGGAGTTGCGCGTATTCTTATGTAATTAGTTTATGAGATATAGAGACAAAAAGGCCGATTTTCTGCTAAAATAAAGGGTATTCTAATGTAATGGCTATGTATGAATTATGAAAATATGGGAAAAAGAAGCTATTGATTGGCTAGAAAAAAGCATAAAACCATTTCCGCAAGAACTCAATGAAATTGACTGGAAACTTGACCTATCGCCGAATACCGAGCGTTTGGCGCAACATTTATCCGCCTTTTCAAATTATGACGGTGGGGGATTCCTTGTCTTCGGTGTTGATAGCGGGGAAGTAATAGGTGTAGATAATAACCAATGCACAAAAATTATTGCTGTTCTAGGAAGCATTGCTCGGCAAAACTTAATACCATCGATAATTTTGGATCATGTTGTTACAGAGATTCATGGAAAAAATTTACTTTTTGTTAAAATTAGCGAAGCTCAAGACAGGCCGATCCATTTACGCAATGGCTCTATTTATGATTCGTATATTCGCTCGGCCGGGCAAACAAGGAGAATGGAAAAAACTGAAGTAGCGAATTTAATTGCAAAATCACAAGGATTGAGATTTGAAGATGGAATTTCTGAAGCTGGGTTATCGGCTGAGGCAGTTTTGAAGAAAATTGATTTTACTTCTTATTTTGATCTGATTGAACGACCTCTGCCAAGCGGCAATGAAGCAATTCTTGATGTTCTGTGTTTGGATAAGTTGGCAAGAAAAAATGGTGATCTTTTTGATATAACAAATCTGGGTGCAATATTGCTCGCGAAAAATATTGAGGAATTTTCAAATTTGAATCGTAAAGCTGTGCGTGTAATTATTTATGATGGGAAAGACCGCATGAAAACGATCAAAGAGTTGGATGGCAAAAAAGGATATGCGATCGGTTTTGAATCTTTGATTGGATTTATAAACAATCTTTTACCAGCCAATGAAGTCATAAAGACGGCCCTTCGAGCAGATGTAAAAATGTATCCCGAAATCGCTATAAGAGAGTTAGTCGCTAATGCTTTAATTCATCAAGATTTTTATATCACAGGCACTGGACCAATGATTGAAATATTTTCTGATCGTATAGAAATTACGAATCCAGGGCAACCTCTCATTGATACTTTGCGACTTTTGGATTCACCACCACAATCAAGAAATGAAAAACTCGCAGGTATTATGCGTCGGTTTAAGGTTTGTGAAGAGCGGGGAAGTGGGATAGATAAAGTGGTTTTTCAAAGCGAATTATTTCAATTGCCAGCTCCTGATTTTAGAAAAAGCGAAAAACATTTTACAGCGATTCTATTTGTTCATAAGCCGCTCTCCAAAATGGATAAAGACGATAAAGTGCGTGCGTGTTATCTGCACTGTTGTTTGAAATATGTAGCCGGAAAGGAAAAAATGAATAATACAACTCTACGCGAACGATTTCAAATTAAAGAAGAAAGCTATCCGATTGCATCGGGAATTATCAGTGACACTATGGAAGTAGGCTTGATAAAGCCGTCTGACCCTAATAATAAATCAAAGAGATACATGTCTTACATCCCATTTTGGGCTTAGTGATTGTGGGAAGCCTTCGTGCCCCCCCTCCCTTGCGAGCGGGCTTGCATATGCGAACATAGGAGGAATGCCCAAGCATATTTGTGCTTTTGAGTCCCGAGCATCTCTGCTATTACTTTCTTGTTCAAAATATGTTCGCGCAAAGCCGAGTGATTTCAATATAAAATGCACTCATTAATTCTTTATTATATCGCGCTTTGGAAGCCGCTTGGCTACGCGGTTGTGTTTATAGGACTTTTCATTGAAGGAGATATAGTGCTGTTTATCGCGGCGTTTTTGACCAGCCAAGGAGTGTTTGATTTGGGTGATATGATTATTGTCGCTTTTTCCGGAACCCTCCTTGGAGATATTTTCTGGTATTTTCTTGGATATTATATAAACGGAAGATTTGCGAGAGTGAGCAAATGGATAGACAAAATCACAAAGCCGTTTGATGAGCATATACTTTCCCGATCATTCCATACTATTTTAATCTCCAAATTTACTTTCAGTTTGAACCGCGCGATTTTATTCCGCGCCGGATCGCTTAAAGTGCCTTTGAGAAATTTTCTCAAAGCGGATTTAGCCGCTATTTGCCTGTGGATGATTGCGGTCGGCGGGTTCGGCTATTTTACAAATATCTCATTAGCATTAGTCAGACATTATTTTCGTGCCGCGGAATTCGCTCTGTTGCTTGGTTTGGCAATATTTCTCATAGTTTTCCATATGGTCTCGCGCCGTTCCAAGAAAGCGCTATGATGTCTAATCTATTTTGATTTCGTGTTTTGTGCGATGTTTGCGGGCGACTTTGACGCGGGCGAGTTCTTTTTCCACGAGCGCCGCGGTTTTGGCGTATCCTATGTCATCAAGCGTTATCTTTTGTTTTTGCAATTCTTCCGCTCTTTGTTTGGCTTCCTCCGCTCTTTTAAGATCAATTTCTTCCGCGCGTTCAACGGTATCTGCCAACATTGTCAGAATATTATTGTTAAATTCAATGAATCCGCCGGATGTCGCAAGATGAATTATTTCATCTCCTTTTTTGAGTATGATTTCTCCCGCTTTGAGCGCGGTTATGTAGGGGATATGGTCGGGCAAAATAGTAACTTCTCCGTCTATTGTCGGTAGAGTAGTTTGTGACACCTCGTCTTCATAGACGGTTCGTTCAGGAGTGACGATTTTTATTTTTATAGTCTTCACGCTATTTATAGGAAATAAAAATCTTTTTGGTCAGCCTTGTTGGAGCGATAGCTACAAATTACCGAGCGAAGAAATCAGAAATAGGAAAATGACATTGTCTGAATCCCGAACCCGACTTTGTCGGCGTGAGGTTGAGTTTGTCATTTTCCGTTAAGTTTCTGATAATGAGCGAGGATAATTTATCTATCGCGGAAATCGGCTACCAAAAAGATTTTTGTTTCCTACTCTGTTATTTTTGTACTTGTTCAATCCCGCCTTTCATATAAAATTCCTGTTCCGAGATATTATCCATTTTACCTTCTAAAATCATTTTAAATCCTTTAATTGTGTCTTCAAGTTTTACATATTGGCCTGCCATGCCTGTAAATTGTTCCGCCACGAAGAATGGCTGGGAAAGGAATTTTTGAATTTTTCTCGCTCGCGCAACGATAAGCTTATCATCATCGGAAAGTTCTTCCATCCCCAAAATCGCGATAATATCTTGCAGGTCTTTGTATCTTTGAAGCACTTTTTGCACTCCCCTCGCCGTTTGATAGTGTTCTTCACCGACAATTTTCGGGTCCAAAATAGTGGAGTTTGAATCCAAAGGGTCCACTGCCGGATAAATTCCCAATTCTGCCAAATTTCTCGCGAGCACTACCGTTGAATCCAAATGCGCGAAAGTGGTCGCCGGAGCCGGATCAGTAAGGTCGTCTGCCGGCACATAAACAGCTTGCACGGAAGTGATTGATCCTTTTTGCGTCGAAGTGATTCTTTCCTGGAGCTTGCCCATTTCTTCAGCCAGAGTCGGTTGGTATCCCACCGCGGATGGGATTCTGCCTAAAAGCGCCGATACTTCTGAGCCGGCTTGAGTGAAGCGGAAAATATTATCAATAAACAGCAAGACATCTTTGCCCTCATTGTCGCGGAAATATTCCGCCATCGTCAGAGCGGACAGAGCGACTCGCGCTCGCGCGCCCGGCGGTTCGTTCATTTGCCCGAACACAAGAGATGTTTTGTCTATTACTCCGGATTGTACCATTTCGTGATAGAGATCATTGCCTTCTCTTGTTCTTTCGCCTACGCCCGCGAATACGCTATAGCCGCCATGTTCTTGCGCTATGTTTCTGATCAATTCCTGAATGATGACTGTTTTGCCTACGCCAGCTCCTCCGAATAAACCCACTTTCCCTCCTTTGACAAACGGGCAGATGAGATCAATAACTTTGATGCCGGTTTCAAAAATTTCCGTTTTAGCGGATTGCTCTTTGAATTGAGGTGGATTACGATGGATCGGATGGAAAATTTTAGCTCCGACACTGCCTTTGCCGTCTATCGGCTCCCCGAGTAGATTAAACATTCTTCCAAGTGCTTCTTTGCCGACCGGAACCTTAATGGGACTTCCCAAACTCGCGACTTCCATGTCTCGTTTCAAACCGTCGGTTGAGCCCATCGCCACCGCGCGCACTCTGTTGCCGCCCAGATGCTGGTGCACTTCCAATATCAATCTCTGATTGCCGTCATACGGCGACCGCTCCGCTCTCTGTGTTCGCGGGTTGCCATCCAGTTTAATTTCTAGCGCGTCGTAAATTTGCGGCAATTCTCCAGCGAATTCCACATCAATAACCGGTCCTATAATTTGCGATATTTTTCCTGTACTCATATGTTATTAGTTATAAGTTATGTGTCATTAGTTGCTTTCAAGCGCTACTCGTCCGGCGCTGATTTCGGCTATTTCTTGTGTGATCTTTGATTGTCTTATCTGATTGAACGCGAACATAAAATCATCCGCCATTTCATTTGCCGCTTCCGTCGCGTTTTTCATCGCTATCATTCTTGATGATTCTTCCGATGACTTGGATTCCAAAATAGCGTGATAAATTTGCATTTCCAGAAGGCGGGGGACCAACGACTCTATGACTAACACGGGGTTCGGTTCAATTTTATATTCGAGATATCGCGGCGCGTTCAGTTCATGTTTTTTTGCCAAAGCGTCAATTTCTTCAATCTGTTCTCCAAGATCAATTTCGGAGATCGGCAAAATTTGTCTTATTTTCGGAACTTGCGATATCGCGGAAATATAATCCGTGTAAGCAATTACCACCTTGTCATATTTTTTAGCGCCATAGTCATCCAAAATCATTTTTACAACAGGCCTGACATTGGCGATATTCGGCAGATAGGCGATATCAGGGAAGGTGGCAATAATATTTTCTCCCGCTTTGCGGACCATATTTTCTCCTTTTTTCCCGATTGTTACGAAATCAATTTTGGCATTATTCAGTGCGGCTCTGTTGCTGATTCCCTCTTTGGCTTTTTTAATGATTTGAGTATTGAAAGATCCGCAAAGTCCGCGGTTGGAAGTGATAACTATCATTAAAATATTTTTTATCGGACGCTGATTAAAAAAAATATTGT
>CAYIVQ010000004.1:25542-29369 GCA_964366905.1 uncultured Candidatus Saccharibacteria bacterium | reverse complement strand
GGCGCCGGCTGTTTTGGAAATATTGGCAAGAACATTTCTTGCCGCGTATGCGTAGGAACGGATTTGCAAAACATTTTTTACCGCTTGTCTCATTTTGACGGCGGAAATCATCTCCATTGCCCGGGTGATTTTCGCCGTGTTTTTGATGGATTTTATTCTTCGTTTTATATCAAGAGTGGAGGCCATATATTATCGGATTTCTTTAAATTCCTTTATCGCTTGTTCCAATTTTTGCTTCACTTCTTCGGTCAAATCTTTTTCTTTCGCCAATAATTCCATCACTTCCTTACCTTGAGTTTTCAGGAATTTATAAAAACCATTTTCCCAGTCTTTGATTTTTTCAACCGGCACATCATCCAAATAGCCGTTGATCAGCGCGTATAAGATAGCAACCTGGTTTTCCACCGACAGGGGATCACATTGATTTTGTTTCAAAATCTCAACAGCTCGTCTGCCGCGCTCGATTTGCGCTCTTGTTTTTTCATCCAAATCGGAGCCGAATTGCGCGAATGATTCCAATTCTCGGAATTGGGCGAGATCCAAACGCAATTTGCCGGCGACTTTCTTTATTGCTTTTATTTGCGCCGCCGAACCGACGCGGGAAACTGACAGCCCGACATTAAGCGCCGGCCGGATGCCTTTATAAAACAAATCGCTTTCAAGATAGATCTGGCCGTCGGTGATGGAAATGACATTGGTCGGGATATAAGCGCTGACGTCGCCTCCCTGCGTTTCTATCACTGGAAGCGCGGTCAGGGACCCGCCGCCGAAATCCTTGTTCAATTTCGCGCTTCTTTCAAGAAGACGGGAGTGCAAGTAAAAAATATCTCCGGGATACGCTTCTCTACCCGGAGGGCGCCGCAAGATAAGAGAAATTTGTCTGTATGCCCACGCGTGGCGCGACAAGTCATCGTAAACGATCAAAACATCTTTGCCTTGATCCATAAAATATTCCGCGATCGCGCATCCCGCGTAAGGCGCGATAAAAGAAAGAGAAGCCGGCTCCGAAGCGCCCGCCACCAAAACTATCGTGTGCGCCATAGCTTCTTGCTTTTCCAACTCAGCGACTATTTTCGCGATTTTTGATTCTTTTTGTCCGATGGCGACATAAATGCAGATGACATTCTGCCCTTTTTGATTGATGATGGTGTCTATGGCGATCGCGGTCTTGCCGGTTTGGCGATCGCCGATGATCAATTCTCTCTGTCCTTTGCCTATCGGAATCATAGAATCAATCGCTTTGATCCCAGTTTGCAGGGGAGCGTTCACCGATTGGCGAGTGATGACTCCCGGCGCGATTCTTTCAGTCGGATAGAATTGCTTTGCTTTTATATCTCCTTTGCCGTCGATTGACATTCCCAGCGCGTTAATCACTCTTCCCATCATTTGCTCGGAAACCGGCACCGATAAAATTTTGCCGGTGGATTTTACTTCATCACCTTCCTTGATTCCCCGATGTTCGCCTAAAATCATGATGCCCGCCACGTCTTCTTCCAAGTTCAAAGCAACGCCTAAAACTCCATTTGGAAATTCAACCATCTCTTGAGACATAAGATCACGAAGACCGGTGATTCTGGCAACGCCATCGCCCACTTCCAAAACCTTGCCGATTTTTTCAGCGCGGGTTACCGCTTGAAAATTTTGGATTTGCTCTTTGAGTTGTTCAATGATGTAATCTTTGTTCATTATTTATGTGTAAGCGCTTGTTCTAACATTTTAAGTTGTTTTTTAACGCTCCCGTCTGTCACTTCATCTCCGATTTTTATTATAAGTCCTCCTTTTATGTCTTTATTTATTTTATTATTTAAAATGACTTCTTTGGCGCCGTATTTCTCTTTAATTTCTTTTTTGATTTTGTCGGAAGTTTCGGCATCTAAAGGATAGGCGCTTTCAACCTCCGCTTCCAATATGCCATTTTCCTGATTCCAGATATTGCCGAACTTTTCAATAATGGCAGGCGACATTTTTAATCGGTTATTTTTCGCGAGCAACTTCGCGAAGTTCGCTACAATGCCGTCCATTTCAGATTTATTCTTATCGGCGGTGAGTTCATATAAAGTTTTAGCGTATTGCGCTGCGCTTGCTCTCATATTGATTAGTTAGCTTTGCAATACTGACTCCTTAATTATTTTATCAATAAGCTCTTTATCTTTTTTTTCGTCCAATTTTATGGAGGCGGTTTTTTCAGCGGCGAGCATCACTAAGCCCGATATCTCCGATTTTATTTCGCCAATCATTTTGCTTTTCTCGGATTCTATTTGTTTTTTTGCTTCGGCTACGATTTTTTCCACTCCCACTTTGGCTTCTTTCAGGGTTTCTTCGCGATTTTTTTGAGCGGAGGCTTCCGCCAAACTGATAATTTCCGATGCTCCTTTTTTGGCGGTTGAAATGATTTCTTGCCGTTCTTTCTCGGCTTCTTCCAAATTGCTTTTCGCTTTTTGAGCGTTGGCGAGCCCATCCGCTATCCTTTGTTTTCTCTCCTCAAGCAATTTCAAAAGCGGTTTATAAGCGAAACGGCGCAACACAAAAAGCAAAATTAAAAAATTCGCCAGTTGCGCGACGAGCAGCCGCCAATCAATTCCCAGTTTAGAAAACAGTTCCGACATAGAGATAAGCGCGTAAGTTCTATCTTAGACTAATTTAATAATGAGCGCGATGACTAAAGCGTAAATGGCGATAGCTTCCGTGAAAGCAACCGACAGAATCATCGCTGTCTGGATTTTTGGCGCCGCTTCCGGGTTTCTGCCGACAGCTTCCATGGCGCTTGAGGCGATTTTGCCGATTGCGAGCGCGGGACCAAGAGCGCCGATCGCGATTGCAAACGCGGCTGCGATTGATTTTACAGCTTCCAAATTAGAAGTTACTCCTTCTACGATTGTTTTTGTTTCTTCGACGGCCATTAATTGAGAATTAAGAATTACGAATTAAGAATTACGAATTAAGACATTGCAATTTAGCGTTTTATTCGTGATTCATGATTCGCGCTTCGTGATTCTATTTTTAATAATTATCGCGTTATCTTAACGAATTTTACTCAAAAAAGCAACCCGCGAACAGAGAGAGCGGAGCAGTCGCCGTATGACGGCAAGGAATAATCAGTGGTGAACTTCCGTTACCGCCATTTTCAGGAAAACGAGGGTAAGCATGGAAAATACAAGCGCTTGAATGAAGCCAACGAATAATTCAAGCATAAGAAACGGAATAGGGACAATATACGGAACGAAATTGAGCATTACAAGCAAAAGCACTTCTCCGGCGAAAATATTACCGAACAATCGGAAAGAGAAAGAGATTATTTTCGCGATTTCTCCCAATAATTCCAATAACCCGACAAATGTGCCTACTATATATGGTTTATGAAGCGGACTGACAAAAAACTTTTTAACGTATTTGACGGCGCCGATGGCGGCAATGCCCATAAATTGAATACTAAATACTGAAACTATGGCGAGGGCAAGTGTTACATTAAGATCGGCGGACGAACTTCGCAAAAACGGAATGAGCACGGTTTTGCCTCCATGGACTTCGTTTATACCCACTGTTCCCAGCCCTGGCACCAGCTCAATCCAATTGGAAGCGATTACAAATAGGAATATAGACGCGACAATCGGGAAAAACTTTTTAGTCTCCTCTCTGTTTTGAGTAACGCTGTCTATGAGGTCAAGCAACGCTTCAAATATATATTCTATGAGATTTTGAAATCTACCCGGTATCATTCGCAGTTTCTTTTTTAAAAAAAGCGAAGCGACAAAAAAAAGCGCTCCTATGGCGAGAGCTATGAGAAGTGTATTGGTTACCGGGAAATTGCCTATATGAAATATTGATTC
>CAYIVQ010000004.1:0-25442 GCA_964366905.1 uncultured Candidatus Saccharibacteria bacterium | reverse complement strand
TTTCTTATAAACGATATATGACGAAATTGCAATAGAAATCAATATGCCGGCAATCAAAAACCATGGTGAACTATCCAGTTTTTTATCCAGAAATCTTCCGCCCAAAGCCAGAAGCACCAGCGGTACGGCAATAGCATAACCAAGTTCCCATGCCAATTGAATGGCGTATCCGTATCCAAGTTTATCCTTATCGTTTTCCATGTATTCAATCTACCCCAGTTTTGGTTTGTATTCAACGTTGACGTTGTCTGTCTTTTAAAATATATTGATTATATGGCAAGAAATAAAAAACAAAGAGACGAGGAAGAAGATACAAGGCGATTCAAATTGCCGAGGTTGAATTTGCATCCGGAAACGAAAAAGAGCGTGCTCGGTATAGCTTTTCTTACCTTGGCGATCATGGTGGCGCTTTCCGCTTTCGGGCTTGCCGGAGTGGCCGGGCAGTATATTGACGCCGGAGTGAAAAGCTTACTTGGCATCGGTTTTTTTCTCGTGCCGCTGACTTTGTTTGTCATCGCTTTCAGTTTTTTCAAGACCATTCATTCAACGATTTATTTTACCCCGCTTTTTGGCGGTGTTTTATTTTTATTGAGCTTTTTAGGATTGATAGATGTGATTTCAAGATGGGGAGCGACGGGCGCGGATGCGATTGAAAATTATCGCGCCGGCTATATCGGGTTTGCCGTATCGTATCCGTTTTTATATCTTTTCGGATTTTGGGTTTCGCTTTTAATATTTGCGGCTATTGTGCTGATAGCGGTTTCCATAGCATTCAATATCCCGCTGTTCAAATGGAAAAGCGAGGAAGAATTTGAAGAAGGCGAAGACGAGCACCAGTCTATAGAAACGATTGAGGATTTGGAAAATGAAGATTCTGAATTTTCATCTCAATCATTGAAACAGGCGCGCGGGCAATTTTCCGAAGACGATGAGGAGGAAGATGGAGAGGACAACGAACAGGAAGAGAGGCGCGAACAAACACAGAAGCAAAATTCAAAGCCGACCAGTTCCCAGAAAGTGGCCGATTTTGTGGTGGAAACTCATCAGAAGTTTTATAAAATTCCCCCGGTAGATCTTTTGGAAAAGGATTCCATGACGCCCAATTCCGGCGATATTGAAGCGTATTCCATTGTCATTCAAAAAACTTTGAGAAACTTCGGTATTGATGTGGAAATGGGGGAAGTGAATGTCGGACCGACTGTTACCCAATACACTCTCAAGCCGGCGCAGGGGATAAAGCTCTCGCGCATCGTGGCTTTGCAAAACGATTTATCACTGTCGCTTGCCGCTCATCCTTTGCGCATAGAAGCGCCTATTCCCGGGCGGTCGCTCGTGGGCATAGAAATCCCGAATAAAGTTGTAGCGCTGGTGCGATTGAGGAATTTGATTGATAATCCCGCATTCACAAATTCTCCGCCGCTCACGATATCTCTCGGGCGGGATGTTTCCGGCAATCCGCAATATGCCGACATAGAAAAAATGCCGCATCTTTTAATCGCCGGCGCGACAGGCTCGGGGAAGAGCGTCTGCATTCATACTATTTTGACCAGTTTGCTTTATAAGAATTTTCCGCAGATGGTGAAGTTTTTGATCATTGACCCGAAAAGAGTCGAATTGGCGATGTATAGCGGTATCCCGCACCTTTTGGCGCCGATAATAGTTGACCGCAACAAAGCAATCGCCGCTTTGCGATGGGCTGTCAAAGAAATGGAACGGCGATATGAATTTTTGTCGCAGTTCAAGGTGCGAAATATTTCATCTTACAATTCCCAAGTGGCGAAAAAATCATCCGCGGAGAAAGTGATGCCCTATATTGTGATAGTAATTGACGAACTGGCGGACTTGATGGCGGCTTCAGCCAAGGAAGTAGAATCGTCTATTGTCCGATTGGCGCAGATGTCCCGCGCGGTCGGCATCCATTTGCTTATATCCACGCAACGTCCTTCCGTGGAAGTTATCACAGGATTAATTAAGGCCAATGTTCCTTCCAGAATAGCATTTCAGGCCGCATCGCTGGTGGACTCCCGCACTGTATTGGATATGTCCGGCGCGGAAAAACTGGTTGGCAACGGCGACATGCTTTTTATTTCACAAGAAATGTCCAAACCGCGCAGAATCCAGGGCGCTTTTGTTTCCGAAAAAGAGGTTAAAAAAATAACCGACTATATAAGAGAGATAACGGAAAATACTCTGCTTGGAGAAGAATCCGGAGAGGCGGCGGAGAGTATAGAAGGAGAGCTAGAATACAAGAAACAATCCGGAGTGATTGATCTTGGCGAAGTGAATTTGGACGACTATGGCGAGCCGGACGGCGACGAAGAACTACTCAAACAAGCAAAAGAAGTGATAGCTCGCGCGCAAAAAGCGTCCACATCTTTGCTTCAGAGGCGTTTGAAGCTAGGATACGCTCGCGCCGCGCGGCTCATGGACGTATTGGAGGAACAGGGAGTTATCGGTCCGCAAGACGGAGCCAAACCAAGAGAAGTATATATTAAGCCGGAAGATTTTGAAGAAAAATAAATTAGGTTTATATTATTATGTCAAAAGCAATTATCCAAAAACAGGATATCCGGAAATCGCTTGCCGAGTTGTTGAAAGACGGGCGGGCAGAAAAGAATCTTTCCTTTGACGAGCTATCCCAATTAAGCGGTATTTCGGCGCAACATTTAAAGTATCTGGAAGCCGGGAATTATGACGCTATGCCAGCCGCCATATACACGGAACATTTTTTGGAAAAATGCGCGGGATACTTGGGTATTACCAAAGATTCGCTCATTTCCGCTTATCGGAAAGAAACCAATACAGATGACGCCGTAAAGAATATATTGGCTAAACAGAAATCACCGATTTTTAAACATAGTTTATTAGTGACCCCAAAGTTTGTCGTGGTGGCGGCCATGTTTATTTTAGTGGTTGCTACAGGCGGGTATCTTTGGTATCAGCTTAGTCATTTGCTCGGCGCGCCGTATTTGGTTGTAGAAAGACCGAAAGGTGATATAATAGTCAACGAAGAATCAATTATAATTGACGGTTATACCCAGGCGGACAGCCATATTTTTTTAAACGGCAGAGAAATTGTTAATAATAGCGGCCATTTTGAAGAAAGATTAGTTCTTCAGTCCGGCATGAATATAGCGGAAATTAAATCGATTAACAGATTTGAAAAAGAAGCTGTCATAGTTAGGAGAATAATTAAAAACTAAATTATTATACAAATATACGAATATCTATCCGCATGTTATTTGTAGCATTCGCATACATTCGTATATTGGCATTATCTTATGGTTAAAGAAGAAAAAAAACCGGCGGAAGTAAAGCAAGCTGTTCAAAGTCCGAAAGATAAATCGCTTGAAGCCGCCGTTCGGGATATCAAAGAAAAGTTCGGTGAAGGCTCTATTATGCGTCTTGGAGAAGTGAAGCATGTCAATATACCGGCAATTCCGACTGGTTCTTTATCGCTTGATATCGCTCTTGGAGTAGGGGGCGTACCGAGAGGCAGAGTGGTAGAAGTTTTCGGACCAGAATCGTCAGGTAAAACCACGCTTGCTTTGCATATTGTGGCAAACGCTCAAAAAGCCGGTGGTACCGCGGCTTTTGTCGATGCCGAACACGCGCTTGATCCGGAATACGCGAAAAAAATCGGAGTGAATATCGCAGGACTTTTAATATCCCAGCCGGATACCGGCGAGCAAGCGCTGGGGATAGTCGAAACACTGGTAAAATCCGCAGCGGTTGATGTCATAGTGGTTGATTCTGTCGCCGCGCTGACTCCAAGAGCGGAAATAGAAGGGGATATGGGCCAACAGCATATGGGTCTTCAAGCGCGCCTGATGTCTCACGCTTTGCGCAAATTAACATCGCTGATATCCAAGACAAACACTACCGTAATATTTATCAATCAAATCAGAATGCAAATAGGCGTGTTTTTCGGCAACCCCGAAACTACTCCCGGCGGGAAAGCGCTTAAATTTTATTCGTCTGTCCGCATAGATGTCAGGAAAGCCGCCCAGATTAAAAAAGGCGAGGATGTTATCGGCAACCGTGTTAAGGCGAAAGTCGTGAAAAACAAAGTTGCCGCTCCGTTTAAAACCGCTGAATTTGATATCATGTATAACGAAGGCATATCTTTTGAAAGCGACTTGATCAATTTGGGCGTGAAATACGGCATATTCAAGAAAAGCGGAGCGTGGCTGCTGTATGGAGACAAAAAAGTCGGTCAAGGACTGGATTCAGCGCGAAAGTATTTAAAAGAGGATAAAGACTTGCTTAAGAAAGTAGTATTGGAGGTTAAAGCCAAAGTGATTGAGGAAATGCAGAAAGTTTAACCAGTTTTTAGCTGTTAGCTTATAGCTTTTAGAAAACACCGACTTCTTTTAGAAGTCGGTGTTTTGAAAATCCGAGATAGAAATCACAAGTCCTATATTATTTTACAAAATTCGCGTCTTTATTGACAGTGTATGGCATTAATGCGAGATAGCGGGCTCTTTTGATGCTTTGAGCGAGCATTCTTTGGTGTTTGGCGCAGGTTCCTGTCCTGCGGACAGGAACTACTTTTGCCTGCATGGAGACGAATCTGCGTAAAAATACCGTATCTTTATAATCTATCCATTTAATATTGGAAGAGCAAAAAAAACATGTCTTTCCTTTTTCTTCTGGAGGCATTAATTGAGAACGGAGATTGAATTTATTTGTTTTTTTAGCCATATTTAAAATGGAATATCTTTTACTTCTATTTCGTTGTCCGAATAATTACCAACATCAATGTTTTCTTCCGCCATCGGTTCCGCTGTTGTTCGCGATGATTGCTGGGGGGTGTATCCGCCGCCACTCTGTTTCGGCCCCATCTGCATTTTTTCCGCTATTATTTCTGTTTTAAATCTTTTCACCCCATCTTGTCCATCCCATGATCTTGTTTCTATTCTGCCTTCTATAAATACCAACTGCCCCTTTTTAAGATATTGGGCGCAAATGTCGCCAAGCTTGCCCCACGCGACTATATTGTGGAATTCCACTTTTTGTTGTTTCTGATTCTGGCCATCCATGTAAAATCTATTAGTCGCGATGCCAAAATTAGCTACTGTTTGTCCCGATGGAGTTGTTTTTGATTCCGGGTCCCTGGTGAGATTGCCCAAAATCATCACTTTGTTTAAATTCACCCCCACACCATAACAAGGATATTCCCGCAATTCTCATTAGAGCTTCGCGATGACATTTTTGTTATGCGAACTAATTATAAAGATGTACCCCATCTACCCTACATAATCCTTGTTTGGTGTGGGGGTTCATATTATTTTAATAATTCATCTAATTTTTGATCCAGGTCTTCCAATCCGATTTTATGCTCTTCTTTTTGCGTCGCAACTTCTTCTGTTTTAAATACCGATTCTTCCATTTTGGATTGTTCCATGATTTTCTTCACTTTTTCCTGCGCGCTCACGCCCAAAGGAGTCTTTTGCATTTGAGCAATTTGTTTTTTATCCACCTCCACTATCAGATGTCTTAAAATATTATTGTCCAAAGACAATTCTTTGTTTATTCCTTGTATGCTTTTTGGTTCGGCGTTGAATTGAAAAACACCGAAGTATCCGTGTTTTTTGTGTTTTATGGGATAAGCAAGCTGCCTTCTTTTGGCAGGCTCTTCTTTTTGTATCTCCGCTTTGTGTCCGGTCATCAGATTTTTAATCTTTTCTGCCGCAATAAAAACCGCCTCTTCTTTTTCAAGAGGGGCAATAAAATAGGCGAGCTCGTATATTTTCTGATTTTCTTTCTCCATATCAATTGTCGCTATACTAATATATGTTTAAAAAAAATGCAAGTGTCGCAGGAGTAATGCCTAACTCCCAAGTTTTTTGTATTCCGTTATCGCCATCGCGATATCGTGTTTGACCGATTCCGGCTCACCGACATCTTTAAAGTCAAAATCCTGATTTTCACTGGCGGTATGGATTCTTATGTTGCCGTAATGCAGGAGAGTAGGCAGAACACCATGAATGTCGCTCGCGATGTCTTGGATATTGCCAAGATCAAATTCAATCACAGTTCTTGAAAACATTCCTTTTTGTTCGACAAAAACCAGCCGTTTATTCGTGAGAATCCAAACGTCCAGATAAAAATCCGCCAGATACATAAAAGCTATAATCCAGAGTTGGTGCAGAAATATAATGGCCGCCAAAAATACAAGCGGCAAAAAAACAATAAATTTTTCCGCCAGAAAATAGGCGAACAAATACGCCGCCACAATTATTATAAAAGCGAAAAACGCCAAAGGAACCAGTTCAAAAAGCAGAACCAATTTATGTCTTCGATAAACTTTCGTTATATTTTCTCCTTCTCTAATAGTAATCATTTGGATATGGAATAGAATTATCTTGGAAATTATTTTCTATTGATGCGCGCATTAACTGCCAATCTATGGAGAAAAATATCGAAAATTCTAAAATAGCAAACAACAAAGAAATGATAATAAAAATCGCTAGCAAAGCTCTATGATGCTCCCAGGGCAATCGGAATCGCCTGAAGTGATAAATCAAAACAATGCTTCCGATAAAGAAGATAAATAAAACAATCAGAAATATTATGAAAGCGATGGCGGTTGTGAAATTAATCATCTCAAATATTATAGCATTTATCAGTGCTACATTCCAAAAAAACATCCCCGAAGGATTTTCCTTCGGGGATGTGGCCGCTTTTGTTAAGCGATATTTTTACGTTTAGCGGGTGATGATTTTGGCGCTATTTGATTTCTAAAATCAGTAAGCGTTTCTCGCGCGGAATGAAGATTTTCTAATTCTTTTGCCGCTTTTACGAGAAAAACATTCGTTGAAACCATATCGTTTGCTTTGAGCGCTTTTTCAGCTCCGTTGATTTCGTCGCCGTATTGGTTCAGAAGGTCATTGGTGAGTTCTTGTAATTCTTTCGCGTCGCCGTATTCAATGTGCGGTTCCAGTTCTTCAATTAGACTGGCAAATGCGATTTTAACTTTTTCATGGAACGCTCGATGGGCGCTGATTAATTTCTTCAGCTTATCCGGCGATTTCTCAAAATTACTTATACCCGTCACCGTCGTTGATTCTTCGCTGATTTGCGTTATGCTTGATATTTTATTCGCGCCGAGTGACATCATGCCGACGACAGTTATCGTTAAAAAAACCGTATAAGGCCACTTCATCATTATCACCCCCTTTCAAGTTAAGCTGATTTGTTGTTAATTTACAATAAATAATTCTCACGATTTATGGTATAATACCAATTAAATTCTGTCAATTTAATGTATTCGTCCACCTCATTTGGCAGTCTGCTAATGGTAATTTAGATACAATATACTCCATCGGAGACAAAAGGTTAAGTGAGTGATGGGGTCTTTTTGTATTGTACCAAATCATATATTATATTTACAATAAGGCGAAGCCGCCTTTACGGCTTAACTATTATTTATAGAGAGCCAATTTTTAAACTTCTAATGGGATGAATTTTTTCTCAAAGTCGGTGTGGATTTCGGCGGCGGCCATTGACTTTAAATACTGAATTGATAAAATTACAGTATGAATGTGGCCACTATTTCAAATAAAATAAATGAGGTTAAGGTTTTTGTTTCTCAAGCTGTGAGAGATGTTTTGGAAGATCCTGATTTTAATTTAGAATTAAGCGGGGAAGCGAAGAAACGCCTTCGCCGTGTTTCTGCCGCCAGAAAAGGGAACATTTCTCTTGCGGATATTAAAAGAAAACATCTCTAAATATGGCGCGCTGGATTATTGAATTTCAACCGGATGCTGAAAAAGATCTGGTAAAACTAAATAATAGCGCGCGTCGGCGGGTAACTGATAAGCTGGATTGGCTCGAGAAAAATTTTAACGATCTAATTCCCTTGTCATTGACCGGAGAATATAAGGGATTTTATAAATTGCGGGTCGGCGATTGGCGGGTGATATATAAAGTTAATTGGAAAAGCCGCATTATCATTGTTTGTTATATTGCTCATCGCGGCATAATTTATAAGAGGTAAATTCACATAGATTAACTTATTCTCAATCATCACTCCCATTAGAAATTTTATTCATAATGGGATTTTTTATTTATTTTTATTATCTTAATACAGCATTGATTGGAATATAGTAGAGATCATGTGGATAACGGCTCTTTACAAACTCATTCGGGGGGGGGTATTATGGGAGTGTAAATATTAAGTTTAAAAATATGGAAGAAAAATTTGATCCAAAAGACGAACAATACAAAGAAGTGGCGGATTTGCCGGCAGGGCATCAAGATGAATTTAAACCGGTTGAAAGGGGATTTGTTAGAAATGAAACTATTGATAATAAGAATACAGCTGAACACATTGCGCATATAGAGAATGTGTTGAGAGAGGAGGCGCAAGAGAAAATAGGAATCGCCGTCGATGATATATTGAAAGGCATGCAACGAGCTAAGGAGCGCAGGATATCAGAATTTCGGGATAATCGGGAAGGAAGAAAGTCAGAATTATCAAGATCAGAATTATATCCGGCGCCATACATTGAAATGGCGCAAGAATATATTAGTTTGATTGAAATGTTCGCAAAAGGCGATATTCCTATTCTTGATAATCACGATCTAAGTGATTTCCTTGGCAGGGATAGAGTTATCTGTGCTTGTTGTGGCGCAGATTCAATGTTAAGCGAACAAGAAATTGAAAAAATTTTAGACAGCAAAAAGCTTGGCTTAAGTAACGACTCATTTTTAATTGATGTGCGTTCAAGCGGAGTTGACAGGGCTTTGGTCGTCAGACAAGGGAAATCAATCGGCTTTATTGAATACGATAAATTTTTAAAAGATGCAGAAGAATATAAAGATAAACACGCTAAATTCCAATAATCTCGCGGTTTTCGACAATTAAATCTTAAACTCAACTACATCCCCGTCCTGCACTACATATTCTTTGCCTTCGGTGCGGAGGAGGCCGTGTTCGCGAGCCTGCGCGTATGAGCCGGCGTCTAGCAATTTTTGCCAGTTAATGACTTCCGCACGGATGAATTTTTTCTCAAAGTCGGTGTGAATCTCGGCGGCGGCTTGCGGGGCTTTAGCTCCGCGTTTTACCGTCCAAGCGCGGGTTTCGTCTTCGCCGGTGGTCAGATAAGTTATCAGCCCTAAAAGCTGGTAGCTTTTTTTGATCAGCTCATCCAAGCCAGACGCTTCTGGCAAACCAAACTCTTTTTTGTAAGTCGCGCGCTCTTCTTCTGAAAGCTCGTTGAGCTCCAGTTCTATGGCAGCGTCTAAAGTTACATAGATAGAATTTTGTTTTTTGAAATACTCTAAAAGTTTTTGCCAGCGCTCGTCATTCATTTCATCCAAATTTTGCCCGCCGAATTTTTTATTAAGAACATACAAAATCGGTTTGGCGGTAAGCAAATTTAATTCTTTCACAAAAGGCATTTCCTCTTCAGCGAAGGGGATAGCGTTTAAAAGCGTGCTGCTTTCAAGCGCGGTTTTCATTTTCTCAAGCGTTGCTTTGCGGGCGACTGCTTCTTTATTGACTCCGCTTTTGGCTTCTTTGGAAGTTTGTTCCAGCCGTTTCGCGACGGTGGCGAGGTCGGCAAATATCAGCTCTAAATTTATAATCTCAACATCGCCGAGCGGGTCAACACGCTTTTCCACGTGAGTAATATTGGCGTCTTCAAATACACGCACCACTTGGGCGATGGCTTTAGTTTCGCGGATGTGCGAGAGGAATTGATTACCCAACCCTTCGCCTTGGCTCGCGCCGCGCACCAGACCAGCAATGTCCACGAATTCAATGACAGTTGGCGTGATTTTCGCCGAGCGCGAAAACACCGCCAGTTTTTCCAGCCGCTCGTCAGGCACGGCGACCACGCCCACATTGGGGTCAATGGTGCAGAAAGGATAATTCTGGATATCAACTTGTTTTTTAGTCAGTGCTTTAAATAATGTTGATTTTCCAACATTGGGCAAACCGACGATAGCTATTGAAAATGACATATAAATCAATATCTTAAATCAATCTTGACCAAATTGCAATGATGATTTATCGTAGCCGGTAGGATTATAGCTGTTTAACAATAATAACTTTTTTGGCCGGAATCCAAGGATTATCAGCCAAAACCATTTTCTCAAGGGAGAATGGAAGCCGCGGCAATAACCGCAAGGAGGAATATTATGAAGACGAATGAGACTTTTTTCAAAATCGATTCGGCAAGGAGTAATTTTTTGGACTTAATCGCCGATCATTTATTTACCGCATTATCTCAGGGTGAACAGATCGGCAAGCTTAAAGAAGTTTTCTTGCTTGCTGTTCAGTCGCGCAATGATGAATCAGCTCTATTGGCGTTAAAGGCACTGGAGAAAGTTCATCACGATGGAGCAATGAGAGGAAACTTTATGATTGACGGGAGAACGCTAAGTTCATGGGTGAAAGAAGTTTACTGGCTGTTGCCGGATGCCAAGAAAGTTGGTCATGATGATGCATTTGGCGCGACGCTCGTTAAAACTAAGATGTTTATTATCAGCAAAGTCATTTTTGAATGGCAACCGGAGGAATTCACCGAATCAAGTATCAACGCATTCCGTTTTCTCATCGCCGCTTTTAACCCCAATCCGAAAGAGTGGGGGAAAATAGAAGGAGAGTCTGCGTACGAAATAATGGCGCGCGGACGCAGGGTGTATAAGGAAGAAAAAGAGGGGATTTTACAAATGATTCGCGAGCACCTTAAATGGCGGAGAAATCCGGAATGCTTAAATGAATGGATTAAGCAGCCGGCAGTCCCGGAAGACATACAGAATATTATTATCGTTGCTCGGGCTCGGAATGGCAGTGTAAAACTGGCTGTCAGGGATATTAGATACAGCGAAATACTTGAGCCGCTTGATCCCGACAGACGTTCATCGGTCGCCCTGGAATTGCACAAACAGATTTGTTCCGAAATCACAGCGCTTGATGCTGAGGTGGACCAGCTGGTTGCCACTATGAAAAAATATAAAGAGCCTTATCTTGATGGAACATCTGAAACAGTCCCGGGTGAAATTTCAATCAATTATCCGGATATGTCATCAGTAGAAATCAAGATTGAGCTTGATAAGAACTGTGAAGAGAAATTTGGGCGCGATGTGTTCAATAGAGCGCGCAGGCATGTGGAGAAATGGCATAAAAGAGATCATAAAATATTGGTTAGCTCATTGGAGGTGAGAGGAGGAATAATCGGGTTTAGTTTTCTTGATGAGCATATTAGGTTCTGAGTCTTTCAAAAGCCCATTTCCAAAATTCGGAAATGGGCTTTATTTTTAGGTGTGTATAACTTCATTAGTATATTTTATCCGGATAGGGTAAAATATAAGCGATGATATTAAAATTAAATAATTAACCGATATAAAAATATGAGAAAATATATTTTCTCCTTTTTCGTTTTGCTGGGCGCGCTGGTTGTGTCGTCGAACGCGTATGCCGCCGCTCCGCAAATTACCAATGTTAAGTTTAAAGCCGCGGGTAATTCTCCGAGAATCGCGGTTTTTTTTGATCAGCCTGTTTTTAGCGGCATGATATCGCCTCAAACACTGGGGGTAGGTGATTTTGTTTTGGGCGGCGCGTCAAGCACCGGCGCGACTATAAATAGTGTATTCGCGAATGATTTAAATAATATTTATGTGCTTACTTTAAATGCCAATGTCAACGCTCCATCAGCCGGACTTTGGACCGTGGCCGCTTCTTCAACGGTGCGCAACACCGGGGCTGAATCAGCTACTACCACTCCCGTTGACTTGAACGGCAAAGGAGATAATTCCGCGCCGACTGTTTTGGGCGTTTTCCAATACAGCGCAAACCCGTTTACCGTGATGTTTTCCGAAGAGGTGAATGCTCAAACCGCCACTTCTTCCGGAAGTTATGCCAACTTTTTGACTTCCGCTGGCGGAGACACGCCGGGGATTCAAAATCGCTTTTTGGTTCCGGAGCTGACATTTGTCATGTTGGAATCAACCGCTTCCACCACGCTTGGGTGGGGAGCCGGTAACTCCATAGACATAGGCGGCGTACAGGACTTGGTCGGCAATCCGATCGCGGCGACTTCCACATACACAATCTTGCCTCCGATTAAAATCAGCGAAGTGAAAGCGGAGGCCGTTTCGGCAAACACACAGGATGAATTTATAGAGCTTTATAATTTCGGCGATCTGAATATCACATTCGCGACAAGCACGTTGTTTCTTCATTTGAGAAACGGCGCGACCGATACGGCTGTTCCGCTGAATTTGATGAAATCGCAGATTCCCGATAAAGGATATTATCTGATCGGTAATCAGACTGGCTACGGTGGCGCGGTGTCTTTGGATGCCGGCTATTCCAGCTCAACCGATATTTTGACCGTCAATTCCGGCGTGTATATTTCCGCTTCTTCCGCTACAGGGACATTAGTAATTGATCTTTTGGGTATGGGTTCAAGCGCGATCAAAGAAACCGCCACAACTACCGCGCTAGTCGCCGGCAAATCATACGAAAGAAAAGCGCAATCAAATTCCGCTACTTCAACGATGGCGGCGGGCGGCAATGAAGAATTTAAAGGTAATTCTTACGACTCAAACAACAACAGCGGAGATTTTCTTTTGCGCGATGTTCCGCAGCCGCAAAATTCAATGTCGCCGAAAGAGTTTCCGTTTGGCCAGCCCGGCCAAAACGACACCGGCGCGCCGCGGGTAATGGGATCTTTCCCGAGCGGTATGCCGGGCGAAATGGTGCCCAATAACTTGGGTTTTATCGGTTTTAATTTCAACGAGTCGGTGCAGGAAAATACCGTTACCGCGAGCACGGTGAGGCTCTACGCCAACTCCGTTCCGGCGACCAATCTTTGCTCCAATGTTTCTTATACTAATTTCCCGACCCCGGGCAATCCTCCCGGCCGGTGTGTTGTCAGTTCAACACTGGCGGCGGAAACGCATACTTTCAAGATTTTCGGCGATGCAGCCAACGCGACTTCCTCTACCGCGGTGCGCGACTACGCGAGCAACGCGCTGAATCAGCCGGGGGGCAGTAATGGCGACGTTTCCGGAAACTACGTGATCACATTCACTCCGTCTTCCGGCGGGAGTAACTATACATTTATGGCGCCGCCGGTATTCGTGATGGGTTCTCTGCCTTTTCCTGGCGCGGTGAATATCCCGACCAATATGCAAAAAGTTTATTTGAAATTTTCCGGCGATGTGGCGACCGGCACCATTAACACTACTAATGTAAAGCTGATTAAAGTAGCAGACAGTTCCGTTGTTTCTTTGAGTTCCGTCGCTTCAAGCGCTTCCGAGTCAAGATTTGTCTCTGATATGGCGGTTATGACTCTTTCCGGCGCGTTGACGGCAAACACTCAATATCAGATTTCCGTAACAGGAGTAATGGACACTCAATCTCTGCCGGTGGGCGCTCCTCCGATGTTTGTTTTCACGACCGGCAGCAGCGCCGATACGAGCGGGCCGTTAGTGACGGGGAAACTGCCCAGTATCGCTTCCGGTGTTCCGGTGAACGCGATTGATATTCACATAATGACGGACGACAAACTGGATCCGGGCACGATCGCTTCTTCAACTGTTAAGGTTTTGCAGGGAAGCAATGAAATTCCCGGTATCGTTGATTTTGATCCGTTTACCGGAGAGATTATGTTTTTTGCCAATAATGTTTTTCAGGCCAATACGAGCTACACCGTATCGGTGAATGCCACCACCACGAACCCTTGCGTTAAAAATGTTTCAAATATTTGCTTGCAGGACAACGACGGGACCGCTGACGGCGCGTATAAATTCTCGTTCACCACCGGCGGAGCCGATTCAACCGGACCGAGCGTTCTTTTCGCCAACGCCGACCAGCGGAATATGTCGGTCAGTTTCAACGAGCCGGTGAATAAATTGGAATCGGAAAATTTGGATAATTACAGTTTAGTGGTTGGCGGCGCCACCTCCACGCTTTCCAGTATGGCCGGTCAAAGAGTGTTTTACGACGCGATCGGCCGGACGGCGGTGTTGGAAAATCTTAACTTGCCGATGGGTTCAAGTTTCACGGTGACGGCTTCTAATATACACGATCTTTCAGGCAATCTTATCGGCGCGCAAAATTCCGCGCAGGGGACGGTGCAGGATATGAATAAAACTATGGGGTTTGTCGGGCCGGGCGGGCCGATGATGGGCGGCGATATGCCGCAAAATTTCGCTACCTCTACTTTCGGGTTTGTCCCGGCGGTAGAAGTGAGGCCGATGTCGCCGATGACAGGCGCGACGACTAATTATTTCGTCGGTGTTCCTTTATCGCAGCAGGTTAAATCATCAGCCGGGAGCGGCAAGGTTATCTTAACTTTCCCGACCGGTTTTGATGTGTCTTCCGCCGTGTTGGAAACTCAAAGCCCAATGGCGAACGACGTGAACGGACCCGGTCCGGGAACGATAGCGGTAAGTTCGGTGGCGGTTGATTCTGGAGCGAGAACCATCACTCTGACTCTTACTCAAAATACTCGTTGCGATACCGGCAACGCGACGCCATGCTCCGGAGATGCGCATGACTTTTTGGGATTTGATTTGAAAAATATCGTCAACTCGTCGATACCGAAAGACGCTTCCAGCGGCGGATACACTGTGGATGTCAAAACAATGAACGGAACGACTATTTCGGAATCTTTAACCTCAAAAGCGTTTTATCTGATGCCTGGCGGTACCAATGTTTTAGTGGTAAATCTCACCGCGGCCGGAGCGACGACCGGCACTACCACTATAAGAATGTTTTCTCCTTTAACCGGTCCGAAAGAAGCGGTCAGCACGGCATTTTCCGGCGGTGTCGCCACTTCAACATTTACCGGATTAGTGGATGGGGACTACGGCATATTTACCGATCCTTTGATTACCTTGGGCGCCACCGATTATATAGGAAGAGCGATGCCGTCCCCCGTGCGGATATCGGGCGGGGCCACCACTACCGCAGCGTTGGTTTTCAGTTCAACTTCCGGCATGGCGACAACTACAGTAAATATAACCGCGCCTTCAGGAAAAAATATTGATGTTTTCGCCAACAGCGGCGATAAATTTATCATGAAAACAATCACCACTTCTGGAAGCGACAGCGTTCAGCTCAAGCTTTCGGACGGCACTTGGTTTGTGGGCGTTGGACCGGCTATTCCCAAAGGAGCGTTTACCGGCCCGCCTCCGGCGCCGGATTTTGTGATGCAGCCGCCGGCGCAAGTGATTGTTTCCGGCGCATCGGTAAATGAAAACTCGGGAACGCCCAATGACGGCACTTTGGTATTTACATTATCATCCGCCAGTTTGGCTTTGAGCGGCACGGTGGCGGACGCTTCCGGCCGGGCGATTGTCGGCGCGGAAGTGTTCGCGTATTCGCCGATGGGCGGCTTCGGGACCCATGGCGCTACCGACGCGCTTGGCAAATTCTCATTGCGAGTCGGCGCCGGCATGTATCAAGTCGGCGTGTTTGTGCCAGGCTTGCCGCCGTCCGGAGAAATGGCGGTGGAAGTGAAAAGCGACGGCGCGATGATTTCCAACGGCCAGACGGTTTCTTCGGTGGCGTTAAAACTCATTAAACCGGAAAGAACCATCAGTGGTAAAGTGCTTGATCAAAATAACAATCCGGCGCAGGGAGCGGGCGTGTTTGCTTACTGCGATCCTTCTGTTTCCAACAACGCTTGTTTCGGCCCCGGCGACCATACCGGCGGGCCGACCAATTCCGACGGTTCATATACGCTTTATATAAAAAACGGCACTTGGAGAGTGGGCGCGTTTTTACCGGGATTCGGCGAACTGCCGCAGGTACAGCAAGTCGTTTCCGGTTCGGATATCAGTAATTTGAATTTTTATCCTAACACCGGCACCACCTTCAACGATGTGAGCGGCACGGTTTGCCGCGGATCCGGAGCGACCTGTGGCGGTGGTGATACGAAAATTAGCGGCGCTTTTGTCAGGGTGTTTGGCTCTGCTGGCGCGAATCAAACTGTTACCGATCAAGGCGGCGTTTATAAGGTGAAAGTACCGGCCGGTACCGGTTACACAATAGAAGCATTTGATCCGGCGCTCGGCAGGTTGAAGCCGTTGGCAAATGTTGACATCTCTACCAGCACGACAACCAAAGATTTTGTTGTTGCCGCTCCGCAGACGGTAACGGTTAATGTGAAAAATTCTTTGGGGAATTTCGTCGCGGCGGAACAGCTGTTCATTGACTTCTTTGATTTCACCAACCAGACTGGCAATCATTTGGAAATAAAAAATTCCGCTTCCAGCACAGTCAGTTTGCCGGGTGGCACCTCGTATAAAGTGCGAGCTTCATTGAGAGGCCAAAATTTGGCTAATTCTAATATTGCTTCAGACGCGGGAGGAACAACCGCCGACTTTGCCACTTCAACCGCTATTCTGACAATCAACGGAGCGGAGACGATCAAAATCATATTGCCCGCGTTGGGCACGGTCAGCGGTACGGTGTATAAAACCAGCGCGCTTCCCGGCAACGAACTTTCTGACGCGTTCGTCAATATCACAGATCAAGTAAATGGGGTATTTATCAGCGCGCAGACCAACGCGAGCGGAACATACGCGGTTAAATTGCCGCTTGGCAACTACAACGCGATGGCTCAAAAGCCCGGCTATATGGCCAACCCCGTGCTGATCAGCGTTGCCACTTCAACCGCGACAACCACTCTTAATCTCATCACCAGCCAAGCGACTCTCGCTATTTCCGGCACCGTGAATATTTCCGGATCGGCTGCTTCCAAAGCGTTTGTGCGGGCGGAAAAAATGGGCGGCGGCTTTTCAAGCGCGCAGACCGATTCAACCGGCGTATTCAGTCTGGCGGTGACAAACGGCACATGGCGCGTTTACGCTGTAGCCGAAGGCTATTCGGAGACGGAATATTCCGGTCCGATCGAAATTAGCGGTTCATCGGCAACTGGTATTTTATTCAACCTAACGACTAAGGTAGTATTGCAGACGCCGAAGATGTGCCAGATTACTCCGGCTCAAGGCGGGGAATGTTCCGATACGACTAACGGCATTAAAGTTACCGTGCCGCCGGGCGCTTTCGGCAGCGATACCAATTCAGGGACGCTGACAATTAAACAGACCAACGCGCGCCAGCAGACCGAGAGTTCCAAGCCGGTAGGCGTCGGGTTTGACTTTGAGATGGTTGATTCTTCCGGAACGAAAATCAGCACCTTTAATTCCGCGGTGACGCTTGAGTTTACTCAAAACAAATCCGATCTTGTCGCGAGCGGGATTAACACAAAAACCAAGGCGGACGGAGTTAAGATCACTTTATGGTCGGAAACCATTAAAGATTATGATGTGCTTGTGACCACGGTGGATTACTTGAACGCGAGCGACGCTTTGGTATCTTCCCCGGCGGAAGACTTAAGCAATGTTTCCAAAATAAGACTCAAAGCGCTGACTACTCACTTTTCCGGCGGAGGCCCGAGTGAGGGAGGCGACTCTTTATCTCCGGCGGCGCCGAGCGCCCCATCAGTTTCAGGCGGTTCTTCATTGGTCACTGTTTCATGGAGCGCGGTGACGACCAATTCCGATGGCAGCGCCATTTCAGACCTTTCAGATTACAGAGTTTGGAGAAGCGCCGGAGGGAGCTATTCGGTTTTAGCAACTGTGAGCGCACCCACTGTTAGTTACGCCGACAGTTCCGTTTCAAACGGCACTACTTATTACTACAAAGTGACGGCGCGCGATACCAACAGCAATGAATCGGCGCAATCCTCCGCTTCCGGCGGCGTTACGCCAGTTTCAAGTTCAGCGGGGATAGGAATCATCGGCTCAATTCCGCCTTTAGCCCAGGCGCCGACCACGACGCAAATCCAGACGGTGACTACTTCCACGACCACGCCGGCCGTGACGACCATAACGCCGTCAGCTCAAGCCGCGGCAACCTTGATCAGAGTGGAGGGCGATCCGCGGGTGTATGTCATAGTCAACAATTTCAAGCGCCACATTCCAAGTCCGGAGGTATTCAATTCTTACGGCTACAAATGGTCAGATATTAAAGTTGTGCCTGCCGGAGAATCAGCGAAATTCCAAATTACAACTTTAATGAGAGTTCAAGGCGATCCGAAAGTGTATGCGATTGAAAACGGCATGAGGAAATGGATAACATCCCCGGCGGAATTCAGCGCTAAAGGATATAAATGGGACGCGATTGTTGAAGTGAACGCGGCGGAAATCGCGGCATATTCTGAGATAGCTGTCCAAATACCGGCGTCTGTTTCTCAACTTCAACTTATCTCGGCAGGGAAGATTACAAGCGAACTTCAAGCCGGCGCGCGTGGAGACCAAGTGCGGATTCTGCAAGAATTTCTCGCTAAGGATAAATCAATTTATCCGGAAGGAAAAATTACCGGATATTTCGGAGCGATGACCAAAGCGGCGGTGAAAAGATTCCAGGCAAAATACGGAATCAACCAAGTCGGTCGCGTCGGCCCGGCGACGATGGCTAAGCTCAACGAACTGATGAAGTAGT
The DNA here is from genome assembly GCA_964366905.1 of uncultured Candidatus Saccharibacteria bacterium. Lineage (GTDB taxonomy): Bacteria > Patescibacteriota > Minisyncoccia > GWC2-36-17 > WO2-46-25 > CAYIVQ01. The sequence goes on along the minus strand of CAYIVQ010000004.1, from coordinate 6,967 downwards.
CTTATCAGTAAAAAAACTCAAAAAAAACCGCCGATAAGGCGGTTTTTTTTTGAGTTTGCACTATTTGAATTATCGGCTTGGAAGTGATACATTATTAAAATAATATTAACCCAATAAAAATATATGTGTTTATTCAAAAAATTTCAGTGTTCGCATCGCGGAGAAAATAAATCTGTTGAAGGAGATGGCAGCGCTCAAGAAGTTGGTCTTTGCCGATGTCGAGGCGGCAAAGCCATGGTTATGATGATTTTTGGCGTGGTTTTGATCGTTTTACTTGCAGCGGGGAGTATTAATTTAATCGTTAGCGCTAGTTTAAAATTAAAAGAAGCGAAAAATATCGCATCGGCAAGAACTATGGCAGTTAGCGCGGAAGGGAAAGTGACTGTTTCGCCCGATACCGCAAATATTAATTTTTCAGTTATTACTGAAGCCAAAACTACCAAAGAAGCGCAGGCGCAAAACACGGAAAAAATGAATAAGGTCATTGAGTATGTAAAAAGTGTCGGCATTGATCCTAAAGACATCAAAACCGTCTCTTATTATTTATACCCTAAATATGAATATCCGAACGGTAAAAGCATTTTGGTCGGATACACCTTGACTAATTCTGTCAGCGTGAAAATCGTTAAATTTGAAGTAATCGGAGATTTGATAGCGAAATCGGTAGAGCTTGGCATCAATCAAATCGGCGATGTTAATTTCTTTGTTGACAATCCGGACGAAGCAAAAACTAAAGCCGGTCAATTGGCAATTGTAAACGCTCGCAAGAAGGCGGCAGCATTGGCTCAACAAACCGGAATCAGGCTTGGCAAAGTAGTTAGCGTGGCTGAATCCGGAGGCGAATTGCCGCCATATTATCCCATGGCTAAGGAAGCGTTTGGCATGGGCGGAGGTGGAGGCGCCACGCCACAACTCACCCCGGGGACTCAAGAGATAAGGGTAATCGCAAACATAGTTTTTGAGATTAGATAACGAAAATGAGCGGACATTCAAAGTGGTCGCAGATAAAACGCAAGAAGGCGATAACCGATTCAAAAAAGGCAAAGATTTTTTCCAAATTGGGCCGCTTTATTTCTGTTGCCATTAAAGAAAAAGGGCCGGATCCGCAGAATAATCCAACTCTTCGCGCCGCTATTGAAAAAGCCAAAGCGATAAATATGCCCAACGAAAATATCGAGCGGGCGATTAAAAAGGGGAGCGGAGAAGGAAAGAGTTTTGATGAAATGATTTTGGAAGGCTATGGTCCGGGAGGTATCGCTTTGCTAATTTCAGCGATTACCGACAACAAAAACAGGATTAATCAAGAAGCTCGTAAAATTCTTTTAGATCACGGCGGCAAGCTGGCAAGCGAAGGGTCGGTAAAGTGGCTTTTCGATTTTGTCGGGCATATGGAATTCTCGGCGGAAGCGTACATTGGGTGCAGGGAAGCGATGGAGAATTTGGCGATAGAAAATGACGCCATTGATTTTAAAACAGACGGTGATTTGTTTGTTGTGCTGACCGCTCCGGATAAACTACATCAAACAAAGAATGTTTTTGAAAAAGCGGGATTTTCGGCCAAAGATTTTTATTTAGATTTTATGCCAAAAAACGAAATTGAAATTACTTCCGCGGCCGATAAGGAACAAATGGGAAAATTATTTGACGCATTAGACGAGCAAGACGATGTTCAGGAAGTATATTCTAACGCTATGTTATGATTCGAAAAACAGGGGTTGCGATATATTAACCATTGTTATATTATATCAGGTAGTAATAATTAATTTATTTTATATTATGGAAGAGGAAATAAAAGATACATCTAAAAGCTCAGTGCATTCATCAGATAAAGAAACCATCGCGGAGTCAATGGCGAAAATTCCAAGTTTTGCCAGCGCGGCTTCAACCCCGCTTTCAATATTAGCCGCCGGCGTTATTATCGCTTTGGCGATAATTTATAGCGTCGCCAAGTCTCCGGAAAGAATTCCGGCAGATAGAAATATTAATGAAAGAGCCGCGATCCAAGACATTCAAGATGGCGGGCAGCAACAACAAGCGGCGCCTGTTAAGGTGAATATTCGTCCGATTTCCGCAGATGACCATATTTTCGGCAATAAAAACGCGCCGGTGAAAATTGTGGAATTCTCCGATACTGAATGTCCTTTTTGCAAATACTTTCATGCCACGCTTCAGCAAGTCGTAGCCGGCTCCAACGGCCAAATCGCGTGGGTGTATCGCCATTTTCCTTTAGAACAGCTGCATCCGAAAGCTCAGAAAGAAGCGGAAGCGACCGAATGCGCGTTTGAGCAGGGAGGTAATGACAAGTTCTGGGCGTATATAAATAAAATTTTTGAAGTCACACCCTCGAACAATCAGTTAGATTTGGCGGAATTGCCAAAAATAGCCGTTCAAGTCGGGTTGGATAAGGCAAAATTTGAAGCATGTTTAGAGAGCGGCAAATATACGGAAAAAGTGAAAAAAGACACGCAAGATGCCATAGCGGCCGGCGGGAGGGGGACCCCGTTTAGCGTGATTGTAACCTCAAGCGGTAAAACCTCTGTTATCAGCGGTGCTCTGTCCGCGGAACAAGTTAAAAGCAAGGTCACCGAAGCATTGAGCAACTAATAAGACTTGCGCGCTTGAGCGAGCAATCAATCTAAGAACATCACCTACTCAAGCCGCAAGGGTTTGCCCAATTTCTTCGTTAAAATCTGCGTTTGATACTCGCCGTACCAATGTACACCTCGTCTCAAGCCTCGATTTTGCCTCGAACTTGGGCAAACGCGCAAGTCCTATCATATTTGATGGAAAAAATTGTTCGCGAGCTGATTGCCGGTAAAGTTGGAGTGCTTCCGACTGACACTTTGTATGGATTAGTCGGATCAGCATTGTCAAAGAAAGCGGTTGAGCGGATATATAAATTAAAGAAACGAGATTCGCGAAAGCCGCTGATAATATTGATTACCTCTTTGAAAGATTTAAATTTATTCGGAACGCGGATTGATACGGCTCATAAAAATATCTTAAATCAAGTGTGGCCTGGCAAAGTAAGTGTTATTTTGCCGTTATCAAGCCAAAAACTTCATTATCTCCATAGAGGAGGGAAAACTTTGGCGTTCAGAATACCGGCGAAAAACAGTTTGATTGAATTGCTGAAAAAAACAGGTCCGCTGGTTGCTCCGAGCGCCAATCCGGAAGGGTTGTCGCCTGCTACGACTGTAAGAGAGGCGAAAAAATATTTTGGCGATGAAATCGATTTCTATTTAAGCGCCGGCAGGCGATCATCCGGCAAACCATCTGCTTTGATTGCTATCGAAAATGGTAAAATTAAAATTTATCGCAGATGACTTTTGAAGAATATCAAAAACTTTCAAGAAAAACCGCCTTATATCCGAACGCCGGCAGTAATTTCGTTTACCCGACTTTAGGGCTAGCCGGTGAAGCTGGGGAAGTGGCGGAAAAAATCAAGAAAGTTATCAGGGATAAAAATAGCGTTGTTTCCGAAGAAACAAAAATTGAAATTGCCAAAGAGCTTGGCGATGTGCTATGGTATGTGACGCAGATTGCCGCCGAATTGGGGCTGTCGCTTGATTCAATCGCCGATTCTAACATCAAAAAATTATATTCTCGTTTTGACAGAGGGGCGCTTGGCGGCGACGGTGATAACAGATGAAATTTTTTCTCAAAGTAAAACCGGGCGCAAAAATCAATAAAGTTGAACTTACGGAGGAATGTGTTTTACTCGTATCAGTGAAGGCTCCGGCGAAAGAAGGCAAAGCGAATTTGGCCGTTGTCAGAGCGCTTGCCGATTATTTTAAAATCCCAAAAAACGCGGTTCGCGTTAAAAGCGGACTGAAAAGCAAAAACAAAATTGTTGAAATATCAAAAAACTAAAACCATCTCAAATGGCAAAAATGGATTATTTTCAAAAATCAATTGCTCTGCATCATAAACTCAAGGGCAAAATACAAGTTTCCAGCAAAGTTAATATAAGAAACAAGAATGATTTGAGCTTGTTTTATACTCCTGGTGTCGGAGGTGTTTCGCGGCGCATTGCCGACAATAATGAGCGCGTTTGGGATTTAACTTGGAAGAATAACAGCGTGGCTATTGTCAGCGACGGTACAGCGGTGCTGGGTTTGGGGAAAATCGGCCCTGAGGCCGCTTTGCCGGTAATGGAAGGCAAAGCGATGATTTTCAAGCAATTCGCCGGCATAGACGCCGTTCCCATAGTTTTGGACGCCCAAGACCCGGATGAAATAGTAAAAATTATCAAAGCGATCGCGCCTGGCTTTGGCGGCATTAATCTGGAGGACATTTCCGCGCCGAGATGTTTCTATATAGAAGAACGGCTCAAGGAAGAATTAAGCATTCCGGTCATGCACGATGACCAGCATGGCACGGCTATTGTCGTGCTCGCGGCTCTGATCAACGCGCTGAAAGTCGCTAAAAAAGATATAAAAAACGTAAAGATAGTGGTTTCCGGCGCCGGCGCGGCCGGAGTGGCTGTGATTAAGTTGTTAAAATTATACGGCGCGGGAAATATTATCGCTCTGGATAGTATTGGGGCGATTTATATCGACCGGCAAGATTTGCAAGGTTATAAAAAACAGTTGGCGGGAGCGACTAATCTCGGATGCCATTTGAACAGTTCGCTTAAATGCGAAATAGGAAACTTAAAATCAACAATCCACGGCGCGGATGTGTTTATCGGAGTATCGGCGCCAAATATTTTATCGCAGGAAATGGCGAAAACGATGGCGTCAAAAGCGATAATATTTGCGCTGTCTAATCCGATTCCGGAAATTATGCCGGATATCGCGAAAAAAGCCGGAGCGTTTATAGTGGCGACTGGCAGATCCGATTTTCCCAATCAAATAAATAACGCGCTTGTATTTCCGGGGGTGTTTCGTGGCGCTCTTGACGCCAGAGTGAAAAATATTACCGATAATATGAAGATCAAAGCCGCGGAGAGCTTAGCTTCTATAGTAAAACATCCAGCCGCCGACTGTATTATTCCGTCTATTTTTGATAAAATGGTGGTAAAGGCGGTGGCTAATGCCATCAAAAAGAATGCTTGATAAAATAAGGAGTTTTCCAAAACAATTTGAATTCAAGCCGGTCGTCATGAATCCCGGCACTTTGAAGCAGGCGGAAAGTTTTGTCGTTTTAGGTATGGGCGGGTCCAATTTAACACCGAGTTTGATAAAAATAGCCGATCCATTTCTGGATTTAATATGCCATCGCGATTACGGATTGTCTCCGGTCAAAGATGGAGTTTTGCGAAACAGCCTGATTATCGCCAGCTCGTATTCGGGAAATACCGAAGAAACTTTAGACGGCTTTAACGCGGCGCTCGCCAAAGGACTGGATATAGCCGTCATTGCCAAAGGAGGTAAACTGCTTGATTTGGCAAAACAACATAACGCACCTTTTGTGGAATTGCCGAGCGTCGATATTCAACCCAGAGTGTCTGCCGGATTTCAACTCATGGCTCTGCTTAAATTAATGGGAAAAGAAAAGGAATTAGAGGAAGCGCGTCTGCTTAGTCAAACTATAGCTATCCATGAATTAGAAAAAGAAGGGGAACGGCTTGCCGGTTTGCTTTTCGGGAAAATTCCGGTGGTTTATTCATCTTTGAAGAATTTGCCGCTGGCGCGCAATTGGAAAATAAAATTCAACGAGACTGCTAAAATTCCCGCTTTCTTTAATGTTTTTCCTGAATTAAATCACAATGAAATGACCGGATTTGACTTTGCTCCCGGCACCAAAGCGTTATCGGAGCATTTTCATTTTGTTTTTCTTGAAGATGACAGCGAAGATGACCCAAGAATTTTAAGAAGAATGTCGGTATTGCAGGAATTATACATTCAAAGAGGATTACCGGTCGAACGGATAAAAATCCCTGGCAATAATGTCTGGGAGAAAATTTTTAACACCATTCTGATTGTCGATTTTGCGGCTTATTTTCTGGCCAAACATTACGGCGTTGACCCTGAACAAGTTCCGATGGTTGAAGAATTTAAAAAACTAATATAATGACATGTATCTATTATTAGACATTGGCGGGACAAAAACGCGAGTTGCCGTTTCTAAAGACGGTAAGACTTTATTCGCTTCAAATATTTCGGAGACTTTCCCCAATTTCCAAGAAGGGATTTCCGCTATTAAAAAAATAGCCGATTCTTTAATTGGCGGAGAAAAAATCCAGGCGATTGTTTGCGGCATCCCCGGGCCGCTGGATAAGGAAAAAACAAAAGCAGTTAATGCTCCTCACTTGTTAGGCTGGAATCATAAACCTCTTAAATCAGAATTAGAAAAAGCATTTGCCGCGCCGGCGTATTTAGAAAATGATTCCGTTTTAGCGGGACTTGGAGAGGCGGTATTTGGCGCAGGCAAAGAAGATAGAATAGTAGCTTATCTTACTGTCAGTACGGGTGTCGGCGGCACTAGAATTGTGGATGGCAAAATAGACGCTAATACTTACGGATTTGAACCAGGGCATCAGATTATTGATTTAAACGGCAGTTTTGAGCTCGGCAAATATCGTTCTGGAGATCTGGAAGGATTTATCTCTGGTTCCGCTTTGCGCGAACATTATGGGAAAGACCCTGCTTTGATTGACGACGAGACGGTTTGGGATGAATTCGCCCGTTTGCTTGCCATAGGCATCAATAATGTCATTGTGTTTTGGTCCCCGGATGTTGTGATTATCGGCGGCTCTGTCGCGGCGAATCGATTTTCTTTGGAAAAAACGGAATCATATTTGAAACAATATCTCAAAATATTCCCAGTAATTCCTCCGATCAGGCAGGCTGTCTTTGACAAAGAATCCGGACTTTACGGCGGGTTGGCGTATCTGCGCGATCTCAAAACAAAATGATTTAGGACTTACGCGCTTGAACAAAGTAAGTCCAGTCAATTAAAAAACATTATATGTTTAAGCCACAAGGGTTTGCCCAATTTCTTCGTTAAAATCTGCGTTTGA
>CAYIVQ010000003.1:0-39180 GCA_964366905.1 uncultured Candidatus Saccharibacteria bacterium | reverse complement strand
ATATTTTTCTTTTTCCATATTTTTTATTTTAATTTTTAACTCTAAACCTACCCCTATCATACCCCCCCCCCACGCAATTTGTAAACCCCGCCTTATCCACAAACGATTACACTTGTGACGATCGTCACAAGTGTAATCAAAAAAAAGAAACTTTAAAATAGATTAAGTGAGTTGGCGCAATGAACCTGTTTTACTGATTTCAAAAATTTCTACATATTCAACTAACCGCAAATCTTTCAAATCATCCAAAAATTGTTGCGGTATTTTGACTTTTCCGGCCCATACGCTTTTTTGTATGAGATTAAAACCTATATTTTTCAATGCTGATCTAAGCCATACTCTTTTTCTTCTTTCGCATTCCGGAATATCAAAAGCAACTATCATGAATTTTCCATCTTTCGGATTATGTTTGTCATAAAAAGTATCCGGCAAAGCTTCTAAACGCCTTTTCTTCAACGCCTCAAAATGCCGTTTGCCTTTAGTTGTAAGTTTAATATAAGATTTGCTGTCATCAGCTTTTTCTTCAATCAAGCCGTCATTTTTTAATCTGCAAAGTATAGTGCTAAATCTTTGTTTCTGCCGTTTTATTTCCAGATGATCAACGCACTTCTGCGAACGTTCTCTATCTTTCTTATCAAACTCATGTAATATTTTACTGGCCGACGCGCCATATCCTGCGCCCAAAAACGCGGCAGTTAAATCAAGTATGCCCACCGCGGCATCACCTACATATTCCAATACTTTCAAAGTCGCTTCTCCTTTCATACTACTTCTTAAATAATAATTAATCCTTAATGATTACATGTGTGACGATCGTCACACATGTAATCATATATCAAATCTATTGATTTTTGTAGAGCTTGATCAATCAATATTATTAAAAATACGGCCATAGCGATCTAAGAGATTTTTTTCTCGTAAGATTTTATAATTTGATGCCACGAACCACCACCACAAATTCACCTAGTATTTTATCTTGGCGGAGTAGAGCAAGACATTCCTCCGCCGTGCCGCGATAGATTGTTTCAAATTGCTTGGTTAGCTCGCGGGCAACCATAATCGGCCGGTCGCCTAAGCGCGCGGCGAGTTCGACAAGCGCTTTTTCAATGCGGTGTTTTGATTCATAAAAAACTTGCGTTTCCTCGCGCGCGGCAATTTCGTCAAAGAAAGTTTTCCTGCCTTTTTTGTGCGGCGGAAAACCGAGAAATAAAAATCGGTCGGTCGGAAATCCGGAAACGGAAAGCGCGGCCAGCGCCGCGTTCGCGCCGGGAATCGGGACTATATCCACTTCGCCTCCAAACCTTTTTATCACTTCCTCAACCAACAATCCGCCCGGATCGGAAATGCCAGGCGTGCCGGCATCCGATACCAAAGCGATATTTTCCCCTTTCGCCAGCGCTTCCAAGATTCGCTCCACCTTTGCAAGCTTGCTGTGCTGATGATATGATTGTAAAGGTTTTTTGATTTCGTAATGCGCGAGCAGTTTGCTAGTTACTCGCGTATCTTCGCATAAAATCAAATCAGCGCTTTTTAATGTTTCAAGCGCGCGCAAAGAAATGTCTTTTAAATTCCCTATCGGAGTTGCGATTATATATAAAGTAGACATATAAAATGATTCTGACTCCCCATATTTTATCCGGCGCCGCAGTGGCTTCCCAAATATCCAATCCATTCGCGATAGTGATTGTCGCTATGGCAACTCACCATATTTTAGACATGATCCCTCACTGGGACTACGATATTCATTCCTCAAGAAGAAGGGCGGCAAGAAAAATCGCTTTAGATATTGCTATCGCCGGCATTATTACGCTTTTTTTTATCTGGAACCTGTCTCTGGAAAAACAAATTCATATTTTATTGGGAGGGTTTTTCGGGGTTTTGCCTGACGGCTTTCTTTTTCTATATTACGCTTCGGGGGGAAAAATATTCCGGCGATACATCAAATTCCATCACTTCTGGCATCAGCTAATAACTAAAAAGGAAGGTGGCTTAAGCTTTATCAGAGTCTTGCCGCAAATTGCCGTGGTAATTATTTCTATTTATTTATTGCGGTGATCATACTTTCCTCACCGCTTTTTGTTTCGCGAGATCTTCAAATAATTCTCCGGCGATTGTGGCGATCGGCACGGCGATAAGCATACCCAGAACTCCTCCGATTTTCGCGCCTGCCAACAAAGCGATGATAACCACTACCGGATTCAAACCGGTTATTTTTTTCATTAGAAGAGGCAGTAAAATATGATTCTCAAATTGTTGCAAAATGACGTAAAAAATCAGCGCCAGAAAAGCGAGCACCGGAGAGACTACAAAAGCCACCGCCACGCCAAGTATGGCTGAAAATACCGGCCCAACCATTGGGAGTATTTCAAAGATACCGGCAACCAATCCCAAAAGCAGAGCGTAAGGCACGCCTATTATCGTGAGTCCGATAAACACAGTCACTCCAACTATAAGCCCTAAAAACAGCTGGCCTTGCAGCCATCGGCCAAGCTTGACTTCCACTCTTTTCCATAAATCCAAAACATACTCTTCTTGCGCTTGCGGCGTAATCAACCGGAGAAATCCTTCAACCCCTTTTTTTTGAACTGCCAAATAAAAAGAGATGACAATAATCGCGCCAAAAGCCACCACTCCTCCAAATAACCGGGAAACTATCCCGAACAAACCGGAAGTCGCTTCTTTGATGCTCCCGCCTAAATTCAACAGAAATTCCTGCGCGCTTCTTGTATAATCCGGGGAAATCTGTCTGGTAGTTTTTAAAATTTGCTTTGAAAATTCTTCATAATAATCCGGCAGAAGAATCGCCAAATGCTGAATTTCACTTATAAAAAGCGGGGTTATTAAATAAAACACAAAAATTAAAATGCCAAAACAAAAAACATAGACAAATAATGTCCCCAGCGCTCTCGGTATGTAATATTTTTCCAAAAAACTGACTGCCGGAGACACGGCAGACGCGATGATCACGGCCAAAAACAAAATCACTAAAATTTCTTTGGTCAAATAAAGAAATATCAGCCCGATAACCACTAGAGCCACTTTTAAAATTGATGCGAAAGAAATGGATTGCATTGATTTTACCATATCACTTTTCGGCAATAACGTAAATATTAAACTTTCCTTTAGCGCCGCCAAAAAAACCGCTTTCCAAAGTGTTAAATTCCGCTCGTTTCATTATTTGTTTTAATTCTCGTTGAGTAAAGCAATGATAATATCTGTCTGCAGAGGATTTGCCATTTGCTTCTTTCCATGGAACCAATATATCTTTAAAGTCCATTTTGGATTGACCGAGGATTTTTTTTATTGTATGCTTCAAAATCAAATTCAAATACTTCCTCTGCCAAAGATTCCATGTTGTTATGATTATTTTTCCATTCGGCTTGAGTATTCTTGAAAATTCAGCAAGTAATTCTTCTCTCTTTTTAACCGATGGAATGTGGTGTAAAACTGCTATTGAATAAATTACGTCAAAACTCTGGTCAGGGAATGGTAATTTCAATTCGTCCAACTTTACAAACTCCGCTTTACCGGCATCAACTTCCGCTTTATACTTATTGCGCGCTAAATTTATTAAATTCAGCGAAAAGTCCGCGCCGATATATTTTACATTCTTTTCGTGAAATGTTTCCAGTAATCTGCCATTGCCGCATCCAAAATCCAAAATCTTATCTCCGTCTTTTGCGAAGCCGGCAAATCGCCTTAATTCGTTCCAAATATAAGAACGAGTGCGGTCAAAATCACCGGCAATCTTGTCGTAATCTTCTTTGGTTTTTTGGATTAAATAATCAGCGTATTCTTCTTTCATGAATAAAATTTTAGAAAAAATAATTTTTGAAGCTTCAAAAGTAAAAAACCTGAATGAACAAAGCTTCGGCAGGATTAAACGCGGACATATGCGGAAATTAAATATACACGGATTGCCTTCTAATATCAACTTGATTTCAGTGTATCAGAAACTATTAAAAACGGGAAAGATAAAGGCAAACGCTACCCTCGCCCAAATCATCAAAAAACGCAAAGTCCGGACGCTGTCCGGCATCGCCTCTATCACCGTGCTTACCAAGGACTGGGGCTGTCCGGGGAAATGCGCCTATTGCCCGACAGAAAAAAATATGCCCAAAAGCTACCTCTCCAACGAGCCGGCGGTAATGCGCGCTGTAGCTAACGAATTTGATCCATATCGGCAAGTACGCTCACGCCTTGAATCGCTCAAAGCTCAAGGACATTCCGTTGATAAAATAGAAATCATCGTTATCGGCGGCACATGGTCAGCTATTCCGCGCGACTATCAAGAATGGTATATCCAAAAATTATACGAAGCTCTCAATGGCCGTTCTGCGTACTCGCTTAAATCAGCTCAATCTTACAATACGCGCTACGCCAAACACAAACTGGTCGGACTCACTTTAGAAACTCGCCCCGATTGGGTGGCGGAAGAAGAAATCAAAAAAATGCGCGAATACGGGTGCACGCGCGTGGAGTTGGGCGTGCAAAGCTTATATAACGACATTCTTGATACATCCAACCGCGGTCATCACATCGACGCCACCATCCGCGCCACCAAAATACTAAAAGACGCTGGATTTAAAATCAACTATCATATGATGCTCAACCTTCCCGGCTCCACTCCCAAAAAAGATATCGCGATGTTCAAAGAGCTTTTTATCAATCCTGATTTCCAACCGGATATGTTAAAAATTTATCCTTGTATGGTAATCAAAGGCACGAAACTTTACGACCAATGGAAAGCCGGAAAATATAAACCTTACACCGACCGACAATTAATAAACATAATCAAGAAAGTAAAGCAATTCGTTCCTGAATATTGTCGCATCGTCCGAGTCATTCGCGATATCCCGGCGGAAAGCATAGAAGTCGGAAGCAAAACGAGCAACCTACGCCAAACCATCCATCAGGAAATGAAACTGGAGGGGTTAAAATGCAGATGCATCCGCTGTCGAGAAATCGGAAACCAGGCACTAACAGCTAAGAATATACAGCTAAAAAGAATTAATTACGATGCTTCCGACGGAAAAGAAATATTCCTGACTTACGAAGATATTAAAAACGACAAACTCGTCGCCCTCCTCCGCCTCCGCATATGTTTGGAGGTTCAACCTCCAAACATAGTGATTATACGCGAAGTCCACACCTATGGCGAAGTCGCCCCAATGTTTAGAGACCGTGATTCTAAATATAGCCAACATCGTGGATTAGGCAAAAAATTAGTTAAAGAGGCAGAAAAAATCGCTAAAAAAGAATTCGGCACGAAAAAAATTGCCGTTATCTCCGGCGTCGGCGTACGAGGATATTACGCAAAACTGGGATACAAATTGAGAGATAGTTATATGGTGAAGGAGTTGTAAGAAGGCGAATTAAGAAGCAAGGATCATGAATTACGGGATCTTGCAAAACCCAGAATGTTTTTATCCCAAAGATTCATTCTCTTCAAATTCAATAGATGTATTGTGATCCAGTCTAGTAATTTTTTTAATATCCTGTATTGGAATGTCTCGACGACCATCCTCAAACACCACTATACCACCCGTATTAGCCCAGGCAACATGGCTGCCAATAACATAAAATGCTTCGTATCCATTTTCTTCGCTCTCAAACAAATCATAACCGTGATATCCCTTAAATTCTGAACCATCTTTTAATAATACCCGAACTCTTTTATGAGGCTCCCCTTCATGATTATCAAACCAACCCGCATGATCAATTAAATCCAACTTTTCAAGACCAGCGCGGAAACGTTTAATAATAGGCAATAACATCTTCTTTTTTTCTTCTATCTCCTGTTCCGTCTTTTTCTCTTTATACTCTTTATGTGCTTCTTTTTTCGCTCTTTCTGGATTAATAATTACTTCCCGCGAAACAAATCCACCACCTTTAACATCCATAAATTCTTCTTGATGCTCCGGTGGCAAGTCCGCCACTTCTTTATACTGCTCGTCTTTTGGGTCAAATTTTTCTTTCATAATTTTTAACTTTAAACTTGCTTGTATCATACCCCCCCCCGATGCATTTTGTAAATAAGCTGTTATCCACAACTGATTTGCTATCAACTTTGTCACTTACTATCTTATCCGACGGCCGTCGGATAAGATAGTGAAAATCATACAAAAAAACTCTGCCTGAATGGAGAGTTAATAATACTTCAATAAAAAAGAAACGGAGCTACGATCTCTTCTTTGGCTCATCAACGCCCAAATCGTGACAGATTTTCTTGGCTAGGAAATTATTGATTTCATTGTGTCGCGGCACAGTTGAGGCTCGTTTTATCAAAGGATTAAAAAAGACGCTGTGCTTCGCGCCTTCCCTTACAAACACGCAACCATCTTTGATTAAATGAGTAATGAGATCTTTGCGCTTCATTAAACTTTAATAGCCAGAGGTTCTCGAATTACTTTCTTGTCGCCCCACCATTTTCTGCTAATAAAACGGTTTGTTTCAATAATCAAAAATAGCGCCTCGCGCAAATTTTCTTTTGCTTCTTTGAGTGTTTTTCCCTGAGTGTTAACGCCCGGCACTTCTTCTATCCATCCCAAATACCATCGCCCGCTTTTTTTATATACCGCAGTAAATTGTTGTCGCATATAAACTATAATATCACACTTAATGAAAAATCTCAAATAGCGCCCAAAAAAATCGCCGTCATCTCCGGCGTCGGCGTGCGAGGATATTACGCTAAGCTGGGATATAAATTAGGAGATACTTATATGGTAAAAGAATTGTCATGCTATAACTCATTCATTACTGAAAAATAAGAAATCCAGACTATCACTATCCTGGATTTTGAATAAAAAAATAAACAGCCCCAACGAAAACTAAAAAAAATGTAATTATAACAACCCAAAATGCTTTTCGTCGATATTTACTTTTCATAATAGGATCTCGTGCGCCATCTGCTTGAACTAAAAATAAAAGAAAAATAAGAAAAGGAAGGATTAGCAATACAACAAGCTTACTTAAGACTTCTGGAATGTTTGATAATAAATATATAGGTATCATAATTTTACACTCTAAACTCCTAATTTTAAACTTGCCATTATCATGCCACCGCCCGAAGCGGTTTGTAAACCCCGCCTTATCCACAACCATTCTGTTTCACTATCTTATTCTACGGCCGTAGAATAAAAAAGTAACGGAGAAATAAAACGAGGACGTTACTGTCCTCGTTTTTTGTTACTATTTAGTCAAAATCTCTCGTCGAGAGGAACAGTGACTATTTTAACAGGAACTAAAGGTTTCCCTATAATCTCAAAGAGCTTTTCATTGTTGCTGCATAATTTCCTTCGCTTTAACTCCTCGACGACGGCTTCATCATCGGTATTTTCCGGATCTAATACTAATATCGGCAAAACACCTTTCGATATATGGGACGCATCAAGATTGAATATGCTTACTTTCACAGATATCACCTCCTTTGTGCTGCTTTGACGCTCTATACAAATATCTATTTATGAATCATTTCCCCATTGATTAAATATGCTTTTCTCCCACTCCTCGTAATAACAGAGTCTCCGTTGCTAAAATGCAGTCTGCCGCATTTCCGGCAAGGATACGCGCACGCGGTTGCTTCGCACCCTATTTTCAACACAATCGATTCATATTGAAAGCTTATTTCTTCATTACAATCATTGCATCTCATTTTTCATTACCTCCTCCTATTAGAAATTTGATTGTTAGTTGTTAAAAATCAGTGTTTGTAATTCTATTAACTAAATAGCAAAATTGCTCGCCTCTGTCAAATTCGTTTTTGAATATGCCAAAGCTAGCGGCGGCGGGAGAAAGGAGAATGATATCGCCTTTTCTGGCATTTGCTTGAGCAATTTTTAATGCATCTTTCATGCTTGTGATATCTCTGATAATTCCCAATTTTTGGAGACCCGACCTCCTGGGATGGGACAATGTTTGGGAGGTCGGGTCTCCCTGTAATTCTTTGGGTAATTTATCCGACGCTTCGCCTTTGAACAAAACCATGGTTTTTACATATTTTGGAATCACTTTCGCCAATTCGCGGTAATCCAGTTTTTTGTCCGCGCCACCGGCAATTAAAATAACATTCTTGCTATCAAGCGCGCGCAAAGCGGCGATAGTTGCATCCGGCGTCGTTGCTGTCGTGTCGTTGTAATATTTTACGCCGTTTATTTCTCTGACCAATTCAAGCCGCCCGGAAACTCCTTTGAAATTTTCAACGCCTTTTTTAATATCGCTCTTTGAAATGCCGAGCGCCTCGCAGGCCTTCACCGTGAGCGTTATGTTTTCTTTATTATGCTCTCCAAAAATCAGCGGCCTCCACGACTTTAAAAAATCTTTTTTACTGGCCTCAACAACATCGCCTTTTATTTTTCCTTTGTAATATTTATCTATCGCGTTTTGCGCGCCTTTACCAACGACAAGCGTATCACCCTTTTTCTGATATTTGAAAATATTCGCTTTGTCGTTGAAATATTTTTTCATATCACCCTTGTAATAATTCAGATGATCCTGATAAAAATTAGTAAAAATAGAGACCTGCGGACTTATCTTTGCATCGCCAAACCCCTGGAGCTTCCAGGAATCAAGCTCCATTACTACGATGTCGCCCGCATTAACTTTTTTTAAAAGAGGCAAGGCGGCCTGCCCGCGCACATTCCCCGCCAGAAATACGCGGCGACCGGAATTTTTCAAAATTTCATAAATCAGATGGGTGACGGTTGACTTGCCTTTCGTGCCGGTTACACCGACCAAAGTGATTTTGGGCGCCAGCGATAAAAAAAGCGTTTCGTCGGTTTTTATATCAATGCCGTTTTTTATCGCTTCTTTTAAATACGCCGAATCAAGCGGCGCGCCGGCGGCACGAATAACAAGATCTTTGTTTTTAAAATCACGTAAACGATGCCCGCCTAAAACAAACGAAATATTTTTGTATTTTTTAAGCCGAGCAACGCTTTCTTTAAGATCTTTTTCGCTTTCCGTGTCGGTAGCCGTAACTTTAGCGCCGCAAGAAGCCAAAAATTCCGCGTCCTGAACACCCCTGCCTTCGGGATTGATGCCCATTACGGTTACTTTTTTTCCTTTGAGATTTAAAATTCCCGGAGTGGTTGGATTTTGGCTCCGAGCTTGTTTAAGCGCGCGCATAAGTCCTCGTATCCTCGGTTAATTGAATAAACATTGCGTAAAATTGATGTGCCTTTGGCGGCAAGCATCGCGACCAAAATAATCGCCGCCGGACGCAAGGCGGGCGGGCAGACCACTTCTGCAGCCTTTAGTTCTGTCGGCCCTTCTATATACACCCGGTGCGGATCGGCCAAAATAACATTGGCGCCCAGCTTGGCCAATTCCGCGTAATAGATCGCCCGATTTTCAAAAACCCAGTCGTGAATCAAAGTCCGCCCTTTGGCTTGCGTGGCGATCGGCACGAAAAACGGCAGATTATCGATGTTAAGTCCGGGAAACGGGCGGGCGTATATTTTTTCTTCCAATGCTTTCAGTTTTGAAGGAAGCGTTTGGATATCAACTAAATTCGCCTGTCCGTTTTTCGCTTTGTATCGCTTTAAAATTTTGTATTTAAATCCCATCTTTTCAAGCTTCAAAAGCTCCAATTCCAAAAAATCTATCGGGCACCGCTCAATGATGATTGAAGAATTGGTGGTTGCCGCGATGGATAAAAATAGCATCGCTTCAATCGGATCCTCGCTTGGAGAGTATTCCACCATCATATCAATTTCCGGTTTGCCGTGGATAACAAGAGTAGTCGTGCCGATGCCTTCTATTTTTACGCCAAGCTCAACCAGAAAATAACATAGATCCTGCACCTGGTAATTGGCCGAAGCAAATTTAATAATGGTCGTGCCATTGATTTTAGCGACGGCCATCAAAATATTTTCCGTCACCGTATCGCCCGATTCGTAAAGCACGATTTCTGACGGATGAAGCTTGCCGGCCGAAACATGATAATTCCCTTTGGCCGCGACAATATCCACGCCCAGTTTTTCAAGCGCGAAAAGATGTGGCCGCACTGTGCGCGTACCGAGCTTGCAACCGCCCGGATAAGGAAGTTGGAATTTATCTAGCAAGTGAACCAGCGGCCCCAAAAGCATCAAGACACTGCGCGTACGCATAGCCGCTTCCACATTGGTATTCTCAATGTCAATTTTTTTCGGAGGAACAATTTCAAGATCACCGCCATTAGTCCATTTCACCGAAACACCCAGACTCACAAGCACTTCAATGATGCGGTTTACTTCCTCAATGCGGGGAATATTTTTGAGAACGGTTTTGCCGGAATTCAAAAGAGAAGCGCAGAGCAGAGCCACGGCGGCGTTCTTGGAAGTTTTAATGGTCGCCGTTCCGGAAAGCTTTCGGCCGCCTTCGATTTTTAAATTAAGCGCTTCGCCGGACAAACTAATGATGCTTTTGTTGAGAACGCGGCTGATTTTGGAAAGCATTTCAGTGCTGAAATTCTGCTCGCCCTTCTCCATACGCGTTACCGCGCTCTGACTTGTCCCCAAAAGCTTGGCAAACTCTTCCTGCGTCAGCCCTTTTTTATGCCGCAAATCCGCAATAAATTTACCGATTTTTTCCTGTTCCTTGTTCATACAAACAATATATCATATGTGAGATATAGTTGTTAATATTGACAAGATAAAATAAATATGCAAGCATAAACTTGCCTTATGGGAATACGTCCTTTAACAAGCTAATCGTCTGATAGTAAAACTGTAATAATTTTTCAGTAAAATCATTCTAAATTAAGAAAGGGAGGTGGTGAAAATGAGAAAATCATTGTCAATTCGTTACTTAATTGGTTTTATTGTAATTCTATTAGTAGGGCATGGTTGTCACCAAGGTAAAACCGGGTTTGGCCCACAAGAGAAACATACTACTATAATAATCGGTAATCGAACATTCGGCGGAACTATTACGATAACCGTAGCTAAATACAGTATAGATTGGGAAAATAATGCCATCTTGATAAAATGCCCATGCTATGTAGGTGAATATTTATTTCCTATGGTATCGGAAATAAAAGGGGTTAATGGCGGTAATTTAAAAATCGCTTTACTTCCTAGCAAACGTTATGAGGAATATGTGATAACCATTAAAGACGCTAATGGTACAAAACGAGCATTTTCCTTTCCATCGCATTGATTTCTTATCATAGAAATCACATGACATAAAAGGCAGGCACTGATGAAAAATCAGTGACCTGCCTTTATTTTTTGATATTACCATTAGCTACTTATTACACTTGTGACGATCGTCACAAGTGTAATAAGTATTTGTTTGAATATAAAAAAGCGCGCATTATCTTTGTCTCCAGTTGTACGATCGTACAACTGGAGACAAAGATAATGATTGAGCGGGATTTGCCATTCATGATTCATTATTCTTGATTCATAATTCAAGTATCTCCATTCTGCCAATCGCCTCGCTGATTAGTTTCTCAACATCCAAATTTTTCTCAATCTCCAAAATCACTTCCAGTTTGGCCCGTGTTTCGGGGTGTTCCGGTAAAAATAGCGAACAGCAGTCGTCGTAGGGGTGTGAGGAAATTTCGTATGTGCCGATTTTTTTAGTTGTGTCTATAATGTCGTCTTTATTCGTGCCGATGAGCGGGCGGAAAATCGGCATATTAGTCGCTTGAGAAATGACACCGATATTTTCCAATGTCTGCGAAGCGACTTGCCCGAGCGAATCACCTGTCACCAACGCTCCGCACCTTTCGCGCTCTGCGATTTTTTCGGCAATTCGCATCATAAAACGGCGATACAAAACCACGCGCTGACTCGCGTCTTCCGATTTGGCGGAGATTTCTTTCTGAATATCCAAAAATGGAATAAGAAAAAGTTTTGAACTGGCCTGATATTGATTTAATATTTTCGTCAATTCTTTAACATTCTCCTGCGACTCTTTGGATGTCTGCGGATAGCTATGAAAGTGAACAAAATCAACCCGGCACCCCCTCCGCATCAATTGCCAAGAAGCTATCGGCGAATCAAAACCAGAAGAAAGTAGAGATAAGACTTTCCCCGACACGCCAACCGGCAAACCGCCCAGCCCTTTTTCTTTCTCAAGATAGAAAAATACCAGATTGCCTACGATTTCCAGATAACAATTCAGGTCATAATTTTTCAAGTCAACTTTTTTCTCCAGTTTTTCAACAATCAACGCTCCAAGTTTTTCATTTATTTCCTGCGCGGACATTGGGAATTCCGCGCCCGCGCGTCTGGCAGTCACTCTGAATGTTTTAAATTCCTGTTCCTTCAAAATCTTAAGCACTTCATCTGAAATTTTTGAAAATTCCGATGGCATCTCCCAGCTAAAAGAAAAATTGGCTATGCCGAAAACTTTGTTAAGTTTTTCGGCTATCGCTTTTTCATCGGCATCCGCTTCAAGCCACACCACAATCCTCCCGAAAATAATCCGCGCTTCTTTAAAAGCGCAACCATCATGCGGTGACTGCTCCGCTCGCTGGACTCGCGGGTTGCCGTCATACGACGACTGCTCCGCTCTCTGTGTTCGCGGGTTGCCGGCAAGCGCGCGTTTGATATTTCCGAGCAGAGCGCGCTCAAAAAAAGGCCGATTCCGGCCTTTTAATGCGATTTCATTGTAATGAATTAAAACAATTCTTCTCATTGCTACTCGATGTAAACTTTTTTCATCTCATCTCCCTGCTTGATATTTCTCACGACATCCAATCCTTCTATTACATATCCGAACACCGCGTATTTTCCGTCCAGATCCGGCTGAGCGCCATTAGTAATATAGAACTGCGAGCTGGCGGAATTCGGATCCATTGATCGCGCCATAGCTAATGCTCCGTCTTTGTGCGTTAACTTCGGCTGACAGTCGGCTGTTTTACCTTCTATCATCGCTCCATCTTGGCATTTAATTTCCAAAGGTATATTTGTTTCCGATCCGCCGGTGCCGTCTCCTTTAGGATCTCCTCCTTGTATGACAAACTTATCAACAACTCTGTGGAATTTCAAGCCGTCATAAAAACCGTTGCCGGCTAAACCGACGAAATTTTGAACTGTTTTTGGCGCGTCTTCCGGATAGAGCTGGACTTTGATAACACCTTTGCTTGTTTCAATAATAGCGACTCCTTTTTTTGTTCCTTGCGATTTACCCATAAAATAAATACCAATAAATATTAATGCTATTACTAATAATGAAATAACCGCCGGTTTATATTGAGACATTGGGGGACACGAATTATGAATTACGATTTACGAATAATGATAGAAAATTCGTAAATATTAAATCATAAATCTTACTTCTATTTGTTACTTTGAAGAAAATACTATTTTATCACTAACTTTTATTCCATGTTCTTTGACGAATCCGGCATTCACTTCCAAAACGAAATTGGCATCTTGCTTTGGAGCTACAATGATATTTTTAGAATCAGCGGAAGTCGCCGCCATGTTCTCATAAATATCAACAATTTTCTCGTCTTTAATCCATAAAACATCTATCGGGAATAACATGTCTTTATTCCAAATGGCATATTTGCCGTACCCGTTAAAAACAAAAAGCATTCCTTGGCTCCCCGATAAACCGCTTCTCCCGCTCAAACCGACATTTCTTTTAGCATCGCTTTTGGCAACTTCGGTGTCGAGAGTAACTCCCCCGATTAATGTCTTTAATCTGATATTATCATGAAACTGCGCTTTCGGCCGCAAAACCGGATCACCAATATTGCCGCCAACCCCTTTCTTTAGATAAAAAAAGAAACCGAACATCACTGCGGCAAAAACAAGAACCAAAAATAAAATGCCGATATGCGAACTCTTATTTGCGGTCATAAAGCATATTTCTAATTTCAATCATTACCGCCTCTTCCTCGTTCCAAGGAAGAGATTGGCCTCCGGCAACCATCGTCTGTTCCGTGCCTTTTCCTAAAAATAACACAATATCGTTCCAGCGCGCAATATTTATGGCGCGTCTTATGGCAACCCGCCTGTCAGTAATTGTTTCCAGTACGCCCGCAAAACCGGCAGACTTAATACCGTCTTCAATCGCTGAAAAAATATCCGCCGGATTTTCATCATAAGGGTCTTCATTGGTTAAAATAATGTAATCGGAATATTTAGCGGCAATCTTTCCGAGTTCCGGTCTTTTCCACTTGTCGCGGCCTCCTCCGGCGGAACCAAACAACGCTATTACTCTGCCGTTTGGCTGGCGAAGTTGACTGACTGTGCCAAACATTTCCTGAAAAGACGGCGGCGTATGAGCAAGATCGATTATCGCGGTGAATTTCTGCCCTACTCTCACAAACTTCATTCTCCCAGGGACTTCTTCAATATGTTTCAAACTTTCAGAAGCGATTTTAAAATCAACTCCGAGACTTTTTGCCGCGACTGCCGAGCAAAGAGCGTTATAAACATTAAAACTGCCGAGCAAAGGAATTTTAAAAAAAACATCGTTTAAAATAAAAGTATTGCCTTCTTTGTCCGAATTATAGCTTGAAGGAAAAAGGCAGATATTATTTTCATCGGCATTTAGCTTGCATTGATTTTTCAATCCAAAGCCGTATTTCTTGTCCGCTTTGAAGCTCATATAATAATCAACATTCGTGTCATCCACATTCAATACGGAAATTTTCGGAACCGCTTTGCCATTCACAATTTTGCGTCTCGCGCCGGAAAGCGCTTCAAAAAGCTTGCCTTTCGCTTTTTTATAATTTTCAAATCCGCCATGGGCTTCTATATGTTCGGGAGTCAGATTGGTAAAAACAGCGACATCAAAATTGATAAATCTATGACGATGCTGTTTGATGCCTTCCGATGTCGTTTCAATTATCGCGTATTGGCAGCCTGCCCGCTTGGCATTGTATAAAAATTCCTGGAGCTTGAATCGGCCGGCCATCGTCATATGATGCGGATTCAGCCATTCGTTTTCTTTGATTTTAAACATCAGCGAAGACGACACCGCGACATTCAGCCCGGCATGCTCCAAAATTTTTGCCAGCGCGTAAATCGTCGTTGATTTTCCTTTGGTGCCGGTTACGCCTATAACAACCATCGATTCAGATGGGAAGCCATATGTCACCGCGGCTAAAAACGCCAATGAGAGGTGATAGGCGGAGAGCGCGAACGCCGGAGTGATGGATTTTATGAAAGGTTTTAGAAACATCGGAATACAAGAATTACGAAGCATAAATTATGAATTACGGAAAAACATTTTTGCAAGATTTTTAATTCATAATTTTTAATTCATAATTCGCCTTATTATTCTGTACACATTATACCATATTTTATCAAACGCCAAATCATACGCTCCTTGATATTCTACGATTCGTCCGCCAAATCCCATTTTAAATCTGGAAAATCCTTCCCATTTTTGCTTTTGT
Organism: uncultured Candidatus Saccharibacteria bacterium; assembly: GCA_964366905.1. Taxonomy (GTDB): domain Bacteria; phylum Patescibacteriota; class Minisyncoccia; order GWC2-36-17; family WO2-46-25; genus CAYIVQ01. Next base: position 23,834 of record CAYIVQ010000003.1, on the reverse strand, counting down.
CTGGAATCGGTTTTATCGGTGGCAATGCCCCAAAAATCATATTCGGAAAACCCAAGGTGCTTTGAAGCCTTGATTATTTCCCAATGCAAAAGGTTCGGAGCCATAATATTTTTATATTCATCTGAAGAGCCCCCATGGAGATACGTCGCTCTGCCGCCGAAAAAACCGATGAGAGCCGCCGTTATAATTTTCCCCTGATATCTCGCGAAAAACAGCCGCTCGGAGAAAATTTCTCCTGCCGCGCGATTATTGAGAAACATTTCCGTCATTTCAACATAATATTTTTCCGGATGAGTCCTGAAATTATTTCTTTTTGCCGTCTCAAATAAAAGAGATAAAAATGTTTCTTTCGCTTTTTTCTCGTCGTCAATGCTGATTATCTCTACGCCGTGCCGCCGGGCAAGATTGATATTATATCTTGTTTTTTGTTTCATTTGCGCCAGCAATTCCTCTTCCGGTTTTGATATGTCTAAGATAAGAGTTTCTCTCGCCTGTATATCTTTATCCGATTTGTTAAGCCCAACGACGGTTAAATCAGGGGTAAAATTTTCATCCGGTTCAATTTTTAAAAAAATTATTCCTTTGCCAATAATATTTGACTGCCGCAATTCACTGACAAAAAAATCAATCAGCTCTGGCGGATTATCAGCGTTCTTTGAAACCATCGGCCCATAAGGAATATAAATGTAACTTTTGCCGAAAGGCAGGCTGTAACGCATAATCTGCGCCGTGAGCAAAATTCTCCCATCTTCTTGAACGCAAACCCTCGCAACTTCCTTGCCGGATTTCTGCTGAAAACTCCCCCACTCCCACGACTGCAAAAAGCTCCCGCCGTTTTCCAAAACAAAGTGGTTCCACTCTTCTTTTTTAATTATCGAATTAAGTAAAAATTCCATTGTTATCTCCCCAGTAATTTCATCGCTTCTTTGACGCGCTGTTCGGCGCTAATGATTTCTCGCGGGACGCGCTGCAGAGCTTCTCTCGCTTCCTTATTGGACCATCCGAGCGTCGTTAGCACTTCTATTGCTTCGGCATCAGATGAAGCGTAAGCGTCTTCTCCTAACTCAAAACTCAAACCAGCGACTTTATCTTTTAATTCCACAGATATCTTTTTAGCCGTTTTCGTCCCGATTCCGGCAACTTCGGTTAAAAACTTGATATCTTCCCGCGAGATTGCCCCCGCCAGCGCCGCCGGATCGCCAAGAGCGAGAATGGCCAACGCGCTTTTAGGGCCGACTCCGGAAACCATAATGAGCATTTCAAATAATTCTTTTTCCTGTTCCGTCAAAAAACCATATAAGTCCAGCGCGTCTTCCCGAACATTTAAATAAGTGAATATTTTGACATCCTCGTCTGATTGTTGTATTTTTTTAAGTGCCTCCGCGGACATGAAAACTTTGTAGCCAATGCCGCCCACCAGCACAGTCGCGCATTTATCATTTTTCGATATTAATTTGCCCTCTAAATATGAAATCATAAATCTTAAATCCTTGTTCTTCCAATAATAACCTAAAACACCTAGTTACTCAAATGCCTTTATTTAAAATAAAATCTCCGTTCGCGCCATCCGGCGACCAGCAAAAAGCCATAGAAAAGCTGTCTTTTGGCATAAATTCCGGAGTTCCTCATCAAACCTTGCTCGGAGTGACCGGGTCAGGGAAAACATTTACTGCCGCCAATGTCATCGCTCAAACGCAAAAACCGGCGCTTGTTATTTCTCACAATAAAACCCTCGCTTTCCAACTTTATCAGGAATTCAAGGAATTTATGCCGGAAAATTCGGTGCATTATTTTGTCAGTTATTATGACTACTATCAACCGGAAGCGTATATTCCTCAAACAGACACATATATAGATAAAGATGTGAAAATAAACGAACAGCTGGACCGCTTGCGCCACGAAGCAACTCAAGCGGTGCTGACAAGAAATGACGCTGTTGTAGTGGCATCGGTGTCTTGCATATACAACATCGGCTCGCCGGAAAATTATCAAAAAATGAGCTTGCAAATATCCTGCGGGCAGACAATCGCCCAAAAAGAATTTCTCAAACATTTGGTTTCTTTGCAATATCAGCGAAACGAAATAGAAAAAATCCCCGGCACTTTTCAGGCTAAAGGAGAAATTGCGCAAGTCATTTCTCCAAACGGCAAAGAAATTGTACGATTGATTTGGGAAGGGCAAAAAATAGTTCAAATCATGACTGCGGAAAATTTTCTCCAACCACAATGGTTAGCGCGAAAAGAAATAAAAATTTTTCCCGCCAAGTATTGGGTTTCGGAAGCTAAGGCGCTTCCTGTCGCTCTCGTAAATATTGAAAACGAACTTCAAGGCCGACTTAAAATCCTAAAGGAGCAAAACAAGCTTCTGGAAGCGCAAAGGATAGAGCAGAGAACGCGATTTGATATGGAAATGCTGAAAAGCGCCGGCTATTGCCACGGAATTGAAAATTATTCCCGCCATATGGAATTCCGCGAGCCGGATTCGCCGCCTTATACTTTATTGGATTATTTCCGCCACGCTTATGGAAATAATTTTCTAACGGTGATAGATGAATCGCATATGACAATGCCGCAAATCCGCGGAATGTATCACGGCGACAGGTCAAGAAAAGAAACTTTGATTGAATATGGATTTCGCTTGCCATCCGCGCTAGACAATCGTCCGTTGAGATTTAAAGAATTTGAGCAAAAAGCTCCGCAGACGATATATATGTCCGCCACACCGGAAGTTTATGAATTGGAAAAATCTGGCAAAGAAATTACCGAGCAAATTGTCCGGCCGACTGGGCTTTTAGACCCGAAAATATCAGTACGAAAATCCGAAAATCAAATTAAGGATTTAACTAAAGAAATTAAGTTGAGAATGAAAAAAGATCAGCGGGTGTTGGTAACTGTGCTCACGAAAAGAATGGCGGAAGATTTGGCGGATTTCTTGAAAGAAGAAGGTATAAGAGTCCAGTATTTGCACTCGGAGATTAAAACGTTTGAAAGATCTAAAATACTCACCGGCCTGCGAACAGGCGAATATCAGGTGATTGTTGGGGTGAATTTACTGCGCGAAGGGTTGGACTTGCCGGAAGTGGCGCTAGTCGCCATACTTGATGCCGACAAAGAAGGATTTTTGAGAAACAGGACTTCGCTGATACAAACCATCGGCAGAGCGGCGCGCCATATTGAAGGCGCGGTAATAATGTATGCTGACCATATCACTAAATCAATAAAAACGGCTATTGAAGAAACCTACCGTCGCCGCAAGATTCAGGAAGAATACAATAAAAAGCACGGCATAACGCCGCGACAAATTCAAAAAGCAATCAGACAAGAACTTATTTCAGAAGAGAGAAAAGAAGCGGAGCTGGAAAAAGAATTGGAAATGATTCCCATGGGACTTTTAGCGGAAACCAGAGATATTAAGAAAATAATCGCCAGCTACCAAAAAGAAATAAAAAAAGCCGCGAAAGAGCTTGATTTCCAAAAAGCTCAGCGGCTTAAAGATGTTGTTGCGAAAATTATAAAAGGGAGGGAGTAAAATAGGATACGTCCTATTTATACCCACCTCCCCCAGGATCATTTAAATCCTGTTATTTCACCTGCGACCTTTTTCGGTCGCAGAGTGAGAGAGCTCACAACGGAGGGGGTTGTGACAAGCTCACCCCTCCCTAAGCTTCTCCCTCACTTAAGATTGCATTGGAGCATATTTCGCGCAATTTTTCGCGCTGAACATTGAATACTGGCGCGGACAATTTAGATGGTTATATTTGCAACCACCTTGAGGATCTCCTGCCTCCTTAGAACATCTGCGACGATCCTCGTCAAAAATCATTGTTGCTTTCGGCAATCTACTATTAACATCTGTTGTTATTTCCATTCCTCTCACCTCCTTTCTACCTGTAATTACCCGATTTCTAGAAGTAGCCGCAAGATGAAGGGTTAGGAATGATTTGATCCGAAATACCTCCTTTCTGTTCTAAAAGAACTATATTATGAATATAATATATCACTGCTTTGGCTAAACTGTCAACCCCGTTAGAAGTTTTAGAAATTCTCATAAGATAAAATCAGGGGAGCCGTAAAGGTGGCTTCGCCTTATGCCGATATTTTAAAATAAACCTTCTCTGAACTTCTAACGGGGTTCTCGAGCAGATTTAATAAAATCCCTGAATAATGGATGCGGGCGCAGAGGACGGGACTTGAATTCCGGATGGAACTGAACACCGACAAACCACGGATGATTGATATTTTCCAGTATTTCGCAAAGTCCGCTGTCCGGATTGGTTCCCGAGACAACCATCCCTGCGTTTTCAAATCTTTCCTTATAATCATTGTTAAATTCGTATCTGTGGCGATGGCGTTCTGTAATTTTTTCTTCCTCGTAAGCTAAGAAACTCTTTGAATCTTTTCTCAAGTCGCATTCATAATCGCCCAGCCGCATAGTGCCGCCTTTTTTATAAATATTTCTCTGGCCCGGCATAAGATAAATCACCGGATCCGGCGTTTCCGCGTTAAACTCCGTAGAGTCGGACTTCTCCAATCCTAAAACATTTCTCGCGAATTCAATTGCGGCAATTTGCATGCCAAGACAAATACCCAAATAAGGCACATTATTTTCTCTGGCATATTTGGCAACCGTAATTTTTCCTTCTATGCCGCGCTTGCCGAAACCGCCCATAACAACAATACCGGTCGCCTCTTTGAGTTTTTTCATCTCGTCTTGTTCCGCGTCACCGCCTTTTTCAATTTTTTCCGAGTCAATCCAAATCAATTCCGTTTTCACATTATTAAAATAACCGGCGGATTTTACCGCTTCCACAACACTCAAATACGCGTCTTTGAGTTCCGTGTATTTCCCGACAAGCGCGATTTTCAAACTCGGAAGATTATTGCAAACCTTCTTCACGAAAATTCTCCACTCTTCAATCTCCGGCTCTTTATAGTCCAGCCGCAGATGATCCGATATCTGCTTTGTGATATTAAAAGAGTGGAAATTTACCGGCACTTGATAAATAGAATCAACTGTCGGCGCGGGGATCACCGCTTCACGCTTAACATCGCAAAACAATGCTATTTTTTCCAGATGCTCTTCTCTTATCGCTTCATCGTAACGGCATAAAATTACATCGGCGTTTATGCCGATCCTTCTTAATTCCCTAACAGATCCTTGGGCAGGTTTTGTTTTCAGCTCATCTGAGCTTTTCAGATAAGGCAGAAGCACCAAGTGAACAAACATAACGTTATGATGGCCTTCTTCGTTGTGCATTTGTCTTGCCGCTTCGAGATACGGCTCCGCTTCAATGTCTCCAACCGTTCCCCCTATTTCACAAATCATTATGCCCGCTTTTGACTTTTCGGCGCAGTTGCGAATATAGCTCTTAATGGTATTGGTAATATGCGGGATTATCTGTATGGTTTTCCCCAAAAACACGCCTTCGCGCTCGTCTTCCAGCACTTTTTTATATATCTGTCCGGTGGAGACGCTTGAGAGCGATGTGAATTCCTCATCAATGAACCGTTCGTAATGTCCCAAATCAAGATCAGTTTCGGCGCCATCATGAGTTACAAAAACCTCGCCGTGCTGATAAGGATTCATCGTGCCCGGGTCGACATTCAGATAAGGGTCAAGCTTCTGAATGACTACCTTATGGCCGGCAGCTTTAAGCAGCATCCCAATAGAAGCGCCTGCGATTCCCTTCCCTAAACCCGAACAGACTCCGCCGGTAACAAAAATATATTTAGACATGCAACGATTATATCAAAAAAATGTTAACACCGAAAGTCTTGCATTCTTTTATGTTTTAGTGTAAAGTATGGTAATAATTCAAAATTCATTTATTTTTTATCATGCCTATCACAACTTCAGCTAAAAAAGCATTGAGACAAAGCAAGCGCAAAAGAACGCGGAATTTGGTTTATTTGAATAAAATTCGCCTTCTTATGGGGGAATTCAAAAAGCTCGCTTCCGCGAAAAAAATAGAAGAGGCCAAAGCAGTGTTGCCGCGGATTTATAAAGCTCTCGATAAAGCGGCGAAAGAGCACATTATTCACAAAAATAAGGCGTCAAGAAAGAAATCCAGAATTACCGTGTTGGTCAATAATTTAACCGCAAAGAAATAAATCAGATTTCCAGTATAAGCTTCTCCAATACTGCCTGAAAATTATCTCTGCCTGTTTTCATATTAAAGTCTGCTTCAAGCAGGCTTTTATATTTTTCTTTTAAATCCGAAAGAGAGTGTTTTGAAACAACGGGCAAAAGTTTTTTAACGACAAACGGATGCATTTTCAGCTTCTCGGCAATGCTGGCCTGCGGGAGTTTTTCTTCCGCCAATGCTTTGATTTTCAACAGATTGCGAAATTGAGAAACTATAAGAGCAAACACCCTCACCCAATCTTCCCCGCTTTTTGAAACTTTATAAAAATGCTCTGTGGATTTTTTCTTGTCGCCGTTCACCAGCGCGTCCAGCGCGTCAAATATTTTCGCTTCCGTATTTTCATGCGCGAGTAATCGTATATTATCAACGGTAATAATTTTATTGTAACTTACTAGTTTACTTATCTCATTGGAAAGCCGCCATAAATCATTACCGCAAAAAGCTATCAGAGTTTGAGCTTCTTTTTCATTGATTTTGCCTCCAATTTGAGCGGCTTCTTGCGTTATCCATGCCGCCAGCTTCGCGCCGGAAAGATTCTGCGATTCTTGAGCCATATAAGCGGCGTCAAACAGCCATTTCAATTCTTTATTTTTCTTTTCTTCCAAACTTTCACTTTCTGAAAATACTATCACTCTGTCTTTGTCCTTCCCTGTCTCTTCCATTCTTGATTTTAAATAATCCAAAATGTCGGCATTATTTTTTTTGGCGGCAAAAGCGTCTTTTAAAACAATCAGTTTTTTTTCAGAAAACATTGAAACCGTTTCCCAAGCCGTCTTGAAATCAAATAAATCAACTGCTCCTTCAAATACGACAAAATTCAACCCGCTTTTATGCTTGGCGCGATACTGCTCAATTATCTCGTTAAGCTTTCGCCTGCTTAAAAAACTATTTTCACCATGCAAAATAATTAGCATAGTATCGATACGAATATACAAATTATGCGAATGATACAAATTTTATACTCTTTATTTGTATCATTAGTATATTCGTATATTCGCATCGCCACTTTATTTAAATGTCTGCTCCACTCTTTGATTCGGCTGGGCTGCGGAAATCCAGATTTTGCCCGGGACCAAGCCGATTTCCTGACTGTTTTCATTCAAGAAAATATATCTGTCTTCCGCGGACGGTTCTTTGTTGACGTACGCCTCTTTCTTCCTCTTCCATTTGCCTTTTATCGCTTCGCCATTGCGATATACGATTAAATTTCCTTCACCTTCTATTTCCATCTCATTGTAATCGACATTGACTTGACGCGAATTGGCGATGATAACAATAAGATTTTTAACTTCAACCTGTCTGCCGTTTCCGGAATCAATTTCTTTTTGCCCTCCTCTGGACCTGAAATATGAATTACTGGAACGGTTATAATAAAAATCGATATTATACGGATCCGGATATGCTATGGAAATATTCTGGTCGGAATTCAATATTGGCTCATCTTTGATGTGAATATATCCGCCGGCTTTATTCTCATTTCGGTATCCGAATTTTTCAATCGCGTTTTTAAGCGCGGGGAAAGAAGTGAATCCATTATGCGGAGCCAAGCGTCCTGACTTGCGGTAAAACGCGTCAAATGGATTTTTCAGAGCATCTAAATTATCCATAACTTTTTTATTCAGCAAATCAAGCGCAAGATAAGACCCGCCCCAGTGCGCGTAAACCGCGTCAAAGCTTTTAGCGAACGGTAAAAAATCATGCCGAGCGGATCGCATAGCGCCGATTTCCGCCGGCTCCTCGCAGGAAAATAAAGCCATATATCTGGTAATGCCGTCTGTCAAAACAGGCATCTCCACAACTAAATCAGCTTGTGAAATTCCATAAAGCGGACGGGCTTTTTGATCGGCGGCAAGCATAACGGCAATCGGCCTTTGTCCGCCGTTTTTGCATTTTTGGCCAATAAGAACGTTTTCAGGCCAATTTTCATCAAATGCCAAATCATCGGTCGTGCTGGCAGAATTCTGATCTTTAAGCGTGGCATCCGCGTTAACAATCGAACCATTTTTTAAACTGACAGTTTTGCCAAAATAAGAGATTGCTGTAATACCAACAATCACGATCGCTAACAATGCAAAAACAATAATTGGGAGTTTTTTATTCATATTGGCATTTCGGACAAAAATGCGCGGATCTGCCTCCTATTTTAATCCGTTTTATGATAGTCAAACAGTGCGAACATTTTTCTCCTTCTCTTCTGTAAACTTGATGATAATTTTGAAACTTTCCCGCCTCGCCGTATATATTTCTAAAATCACTCATCGAATCCCCGCCTGCTTTAATGGCAAGCCGCAAAATTTTCTTCATTATATTATACATCAATCCGATCTTTTCATCACTAATCATGTTCGCCGGCGTTGCCGGATGAATCCCCGCCTGCCACAAAATCTCATCTGAATAAATATTGCCAATACCGGAAATAATTTCTTGATCCATTAACACTTGCTTGATTTTTCTTTTCTCTCGGTTTATTAAACTCTTGAACTCTGAAGATTTGAAGCTTTTATCCAGCGGATCCGGGCCTAGTTTTGCGATTTCCGGAAGAGCTGATATTTTGTCTTGAGGCCCAATAACCGCTTTCGCGAACTTTCTCATATCCGATAAGGCAAGCATTCTGCCATCGGAAAGATAAAAAATGAGATGTATGAAGCTGTTTACTTTTTCTTGAAGCGCTCCTTCCGTCTTTGCCAAGGCCTTGCCATCCACTACCTCCCATTGCCCGATAAGAAAATGCCCGGTCATTTTCTGATGAATAAGTAAAAGATAATTGTCGGAAAGATAAATTAAAATATTTTTGGCTTTCCTTTCTATCTTCTGTATTTTTCTTCCGACAACATCATTTTCAAACGCTTGAAAAAGCGCGTTTAATTTTTTTGCCGCTGATTTCTTTGATGTTTTTTTTATTTTAAGATGATTGCCGTGACTGACAACTTGAAGTATTTTTGGCCAATCAGACCAAACACCCCCGATCACCAAACCCGGGATTTCTTTTTGCAATTGAGAAACGACTGTTTGAACCTCCGGGAGTTCCGGCATAAATCATGAGTAAGTTTTTCCCAATACCTCCTTCACTTTATCCACTATTTCACCCGGGGTGTTGTGAGCTTTTACCAAATAATCAACTGCTCCGAACCGCATGCCTTTTTCTATGTCATCTTTCTGGCCGAGATTAGACAGTATGATCACCGGAGTTTTTTTAAAATTTTCATTGCCATGAATGTCCCGCAAAACTTCAAAACCATCCATGCCGGGCAAAATAAGATCCAACAAAATAAGATGCGGCTTGTGTTCGCCGGTTTTTTTCACGCCATCCTCGCCGTCAATCGCTTCTATAACATTAAAACCTTCTCTTTTAAGCTTTTGTGATATCAAATCTCTCAAAAAATTGTCATCTTCAACCAAAAGAATGGTGAATAAACTTGGATTTATATCGGCATTGATTTTCGGACTCAAGCTGCCATCATACGGTGACTGCTCCGCTCTCTCTGTTCGCGGGTTGCCATCACTGTTCGCGCTTTGAACGGCAGACTGCGGAGAAGCGAGCAATGAAAGTTGTTTTTTTATCTTTTCTATAACTTCTTGCGGATCAAATTCCGCCTTTACCAAATAATCTTTTGCTCCCAAAGACAGCGCCTTGTCTATTTCCACCGGCTGGCCGGAATTGGAAATAATGATAACCGGAATTTTCGCCAAAACAGGATCTTGATTTAATTGGGCCAAAACTTCAAATCCGTTTACTTTCGGCATGATAATATCCAAAAGAATTATATCAGGCAAGCTTTCTCGAACGACTTTGACTCCGATTTCCCCATCAAGAGCGGTGACAACGTCAAAACCTTCTTTCTTTAGCTTGTTTTCCAAAACATTCAAAAGCACTTCTTCGTCTTCAATAATTGCCACTTTTATTTTTTGTTCTTCCATATTTTTCTTTTATTCTCTAATAATCGCAACATAAATATAATATTTTTGTACGCCTATATTATATTACACTTTGCCATCAAAAAACAAGGTATAAAATACCCCGAAGGCGAAAACCATAATCAATAGATTAAGCAGTAATGACGGAATATTAAGCGAATATTCCGGGTTTCTATCGCCGGACTTTTTCGCTCTTTTATAAACCAAAACTAAATAAATCGATTCCAGCCCGCCAAAAACTCCGCCTAAAAAACCTATTATCTCCGCGAAACTGCCTAAGTCCAAAAGTACCAGCGCGATTGGTATAAACAATACAAACAGTACGGAAAGATATTTATTTATTTTTAAATCGCAAACAAGCGTATCTTTCAAATAAAGACCGAAGACAATATAGGAAGTCGCAACTAACAATATTCCGAAAACAGCGCATAGATAAATTATGGGGCCGCCAAGCATGGCGGCCAGTCCGCTCACCGCGTCTTCAGACACAGCATTACCGCTTACTCCGACAACCAATATCATGAAAAGAAAATAAAATAGGAGCGGAACGGCTGTTCCTATGATAATAGCCGATTTCATCTGATGCTCTGATCCTTTGAGAATATTTCTAACCGCGGGGATGGCGACGGTTCCGGCCAAAGCGAACATAGTGATCCCATAAGGCGTGAAAAAGTTCATCGGGTTGAAGCCGAAAAGATTTGAAACGTCTATTTTTGGCAATCCGCTTACAAACATAAAAATAACAACCGCCGCCATAAAAATAAGCATGATGGTTTCCGACTCCTTTATGGCTTTCAGTCCGACAACTAATATGGCACTCATAATCGCCCAAAAAATCAGGTATCCCTGCCATTTATCCGTCAAAAAATCACCGAATATGATTTTCAAAAATTCCCCGCCCGCGAGAATATATATGAGCATGCCGCCAAGCGCCCCCAATATGGCTATAAAAAGAACTGACTTTTTCGCTCTGTCTCCCAAATAAATTTGCACATATCCGAGTAAACGATGGCCGTCATTGGTTCGTAAAATAATTTCCCCGAACATCAAATGCAAAAGAGCAAAAACAAAAAACAGCCCAAATAAATAAAGAGCGCTAATAAAAAAACCGGCTTGCCACGCGGCATAAGGCAAGCCGAAAATTCCAACCCCGACAATAGTGCCAACAAGCGTGGCTATCGCGTACCAAAAGTTCCCATTTTTCATGAACGATTAATCTTATGAATTCTCTCTTCCAGTTTTAATATGCGGAATCCAAAAAGCACAATCATTATGATAGCTGTCCCGAAAGCGGCGAGGAAATAATATTCCATGCCTATCGCTACGCCAATAGCCGCCATAACCCATAAAGCGGCGGCGGTGGTTAACCCGTGCACTTTGTTTTGATGAAATATTATCAGCCCAGCGCCGATAAACCCGATGCCTACGATAATCTGGGAAATAATTCTGCCGTTGTCCGGGAAAATCGGATTCATTGATAAAATCGTAAACATTGTCGAGCCGACGGCAACTAATGAATAGGTTTTAATGCCCGCTTCTTTGCCGACTATTTCCCGATCAGCGCCGACAACAATGCCGAGAAACATAGCGAACAAAAGCTGGAAAATAATTGTCGTTTGTTCAAAAAACATATAGTTAATGAGATTATATTAATCCTTCCTCTCTCCTCATTTTTGTTTTTACTTTTCTCTCTTTTTCTATCAGTTTAATTACCTCCGCGACCAATTTTTTGGGTTCCGCATCATAGATAATTCTCCCATTGCCTCTATGCATTTTATTTACTATATCTGAAATAGCATCAGCGGCTCCTCCGGTACCAATTAATACGCCTTGAGGCTTATGATCTTCAAAAGCAATCGTGAATTCATTCAATGTTCCCATTCTGCCACAAATAGTGATAACGGCATCGGAAGAACGGGTTAAAAGCAGATTTCTGCCGGCATAATCAAAGCCCGTGAAAATAATCAGATCAAAGTAATCCGTAGGAAGCTTATAGCTGCGAATGTGAGCAACCTCTGAAGCCGCCGGCGAAAGGCCGACCGATATGCCGCCTTCTTCTTTGGCGCCTTTAGCCGCCCAATATGGAATTCCGGAAGTGGCGCCTGTAATCAAAACTCCGTTCTGCCTGACTATTTCCTTGCCGACTTCCGCCGCCAATTCCAAAGCGTTCTTGGAACAACCGCTTGATTCAGCGGCGCCGGAAACGCAAATTTTATATTTAAGAGTGGATTGTTTCATAAAGTTAGGACTTACACGTTTGCCAAAGTTCGAGGCAAAATCGAGGCTTGAGGCGAGGCGTACATTGGTACGGCGAGTCTCAAACGCAGATTTTAACGAAGAAATTGGGCAAACCCTTGTGGCTTGAGCAGATAATGTTCTGAAATTAATTGGTTACTTGCTCAAGCGCGTAAGTCCTATAAATGAATAATATCATACTTTTACTCTAAAATGAACTCCTCCCCCAACTTCGGCACAACCGCCGACACTGCCAGTTTATCCATGACCAATCCGGCAAAAACAGATGAAGCGTTCTCTTCCCCTTGCACCACAAAAACTTTTTTAAGCGGCAGACGCATCGGTTCAAGCCATTGGATTAATTGCTTTTGGTCCGCGTGAGCCGAATATCCGGAAACTTGAATCACTCTCGCTCTGACATGCACATCCGCGCCATGAATCCGCACGATTTGCTCCCCATCAAGAAGCTTCCGCCCGATAGATCCGGCAATTTGATAACCGATCATTAAAATAGCGCTTTTCGGATCTGGAAGATATAATTTTTCATGATAAAGCACTCTGCCCCCGTGCGACATTCCGGACCCGGCAACAATGATTTTAGGGGGATGCACCGCGTTTATCTGTTTGGACTGTTCAATGGTCTCGGAAAACTTCAATCCGGGAAAGTTAAATATCTCATCTCCGGATTTTATAAGCTGAACGGCTTCTCGATTGTAAAATTCCGGATATTTCTTATAAATTTCCGTTATCTTTATCGCCAGAGGCGAGTCTATAAACACCGGCACTCTCGGAATTCTGCCGTTTTCCACTAATTTATTAAGTTCGTATAAAAGCTCTTGGGTTCTTTCCGTCGCGAAAGAAGGGATAATCAAAACTCCGCCCGCTTTAATTGTTTCTTCAACCACATCTTCCAGAATGCCTTGTGTTTCATCTCTTGATCCGTGCATTCTGTCCCCATAAGCGGATTCAATGATGACGTAATCTGCTTCGGCAATGTCTTTAGTTTTGTTCAGTAAAGGAGCGGGCGAATTCCCGAGATCTCCAGAAAACACTATCTTCGTGCTCTTATTATCTTCTTTGGCAACAAAAACTTCAATAATAGAGGATCCTAAAATATGTCCGGCATTTTGAAACCGACAAGACAAATCTTCGGAAATTTGGATTGTTTGTTCATAGCCGACCATCTCTGTAAGCGGGAAAACCGCGTCCACATCTTTTAAGCTGTAAATCGGCTGCCATCCTTCTTTTTCCGCCTCCATTCTCATGATGTGCTCGGCATCAGCGAGGAGCGCGCGGGCAAAATCAATCGTTGGCGGAGTACCGAATATCTTTCCTCTAAATCCTTCTTTGAGCAGTTTTGGCAAGCGACCTATATGGTCTATATGCGCGTGAGTCAAAAGCACCGCGTCAATTTCTTTCGGATCAAACGGAAATTTATCTTCGTTTAGAATTTCCGAAAACCGAGACCCTTGAAACATCCCGCAATCAACCAAAATTTTAGTTTTCGGCGTTTCCAGAAAATAACAAGCCCCTGTAACAATTCCGGCTCCGCCGCAGAATTTAAGTTTAATCATAGTCTCAATAATTTATCAAACTCATTTTTATCCTTAAATGGTCCGATAAGCGCCAAATTCAATCTGTCATTTTTGAAAATATCTTGCGCCACCGACATAATATCATCCGAAGTGACGGCTGAAATATTATCAGCCAGTTCCTGTGGTGTTATCGTTTTGCCGGTCAGCACTTCCTGCCCGCCGCAAAAATTAGCCAGCGCGTCTGATGTTTCCAGAGAAAGCATCATCCCGCCAACCAAATGATCTTTGGCGCGCTGTAGCTCACCTTGCTCAACCGGTTTTCCCGCAAGTTTTCTGAACTCTTCTAAAATTGCCGCTACCACTTCATTGATTTTATTTTTATCAATCCCACACGCGGCCGCAAGATAACCGTGATCGGTATATAAATCAGCCGAGGAATGCACATAATAAGCCGCTCCCATTTCTTCCCTGATTTTCTGGAAAAGCCGTGAACTCATTCCTCCGCCTAAAATATCCGACAGCACCTCCAGCGCGTATCGGCGCTTATCAAAAATATCAAACGCCCGAACCCCGACAACTAAATGCGCTTGGTCTGTTTCTTTGAACTGCACAAAAGTCTTGGGATTTTCTTGCTCTTCTTTAGTTCTCTCCTTGCCGCTTTTGGGACTTGATTTTATTTGACTGAAAGCTTGTTTAACTTTTTCAACCGCTTCCGATTCGGAAAATTGTCCGGCGACTACAACTATAGTTGATTGCGAAAGATAATGTTCTCTTTTGTATTTCAAAAAGTCATCACGGGTTAGTTTTTGCACGACTTCTTTCCTGCCGGCAATCTCCCAGCCGGCCGGCTGATCGCCGTAAAGAAGCTCAAGAAACATATCCTGAACTTTTCGCATCGGCAAATCCTCATACATATTGATTTCTTCTATAATCACACCGCGCTCCTTGTTGATTTCCTCCACGTCCAAAGTCTGATTAAGATAAATATCCGATACCACATCCAGCGCGATATCAAATCGCTTTGGCTCTGCTTTAACATAATATCCAGTGCATTCCAAGCTTGTGAAAGCATTATACGAGGCTCCGATGCCATCCAACTCCGAAAAAATATCAATAGCGCGCAGTCGCTTCTTCGTTCCTTTAAAACACATATGTTCCAGAAAATGCGAGATGCCGTTTATATCTTTAGCTTCATATTTTGACCCTGCCTCCACCAAAACCAAAACAGTAACAGCTAAGCTATCTTGTTTCGGCACCGTAATGATCCTCAGCCCATTGTCTAATGTGATCTTATTAAACATAAGTAATGAAATTTTATCTTAATTTTTCAGCAAAATATTCTTGTAATTTATCAATGGCTATTCTCTCCTGCTTGAGCGTATCTCTATCGCGGACGGTGACAGCGTTGTCGTCTATAGTATCAAAGTCAATGGTTACGCACCAAGGCGTGCCGATTTCGTCTTGGCGGCGGTAGCGGCGGCCGATGGCGCCGGCTTCGTCGTAGAAAACCATAAAATTCTGTTTCAGCGCTCCGTAAATTTCTTTTGCTTTATTGACCAGCGATTCTTTGTTTTTCACCAATGGAAACACCGCTACTTTAATCGGCGCGATTTTTGGATGCAGTTTTAACACCACCCGTTTTTCTCCTTCAACTTCCTCTTCATTATAAGCGTCGCTCAAAAACGCCAGAAACGCGCGTTCAACGCCGCATGACGGCTCAATCACCCACGGCACGAATCTTTCTTTTGTTTCTTCGTTGAAATAAGCGAGGTCTTGGCCGGAAGCATTGATATGATTTGTAAGATCGTAATCGGTGCGCGCCGCGATGCCTTCAAGCTCCTGATATTCATCGGAGAACGGATATCTGTAATGCACTTCGGATGTGGCGGCGGAATAATGAGCGATGTCTTCTTTGGGAATCTCCACCAGTTTTATATTTTCTTTATTAATTCCCAGATTCAAAAACCAGTTATATCTTTCTTGCGCCCAATATTTGAACCATTTTTCATTTTCTGATGGGTGGACAAAATATTCCAGTTCCATTTGCTCAAACTCGCGAGAGCGGAATATGAAATTACTCGTGGTTATTTCATTACGAAACGATTTGCCGATTTGAGCGATACCGAAAGGAATTTTCACGCGGGAAGATTTTAAAACATTGGCAAAATTCACGAATATTCCTTGAGCGGTTTCCGGCCGCAAATACACTCTGTTGGCGTCATCTTCTATCGGACCGGCATGGGTTTTAAACATCACATCAAACATTCTCGGCTCCGTCAGTTCCCCGCCGCATTCCTGGCATTTGACTGCTCCTTTCGGCAAGTGGTCCGGCCTGAATCTTTTTTTGCATTTTTTACAGTCAACCATTGGGTCGCGAAAACCGGCGACATGCCCTGATGCTTCCAGCACTTTTTTGCTTGTTAAAATCGCCGAATCCAACCCGACTACATCATCTCTCAATTGAATCATTGATTTCAGCCATTCCGCCTTAATGTTGTTTTTCATCAAAACCCCGAACGGACCGAAATCCCAAGTGCCGGCAAGCCCGGAATAAATCTCCGCTCCCGGATATATAAAACCGCGCCGTTTAGCGAGAGATACGATATTCTCCATTTTAATTGTGTCAGCCATAATTTTTTATTGTGTTACTACTGATTGCTCCTTTGTAAGTGTACTCAAAAGGTCGGAATTTACAAGCGGGACTTCTTTTTGAATATCCATGCCGGTAAAGCTGTCTTTACCTTTCAAAGACGCGCCGGACATCAGATTAAACATCTGCCCGACATGATAAAGTCCCGGAGTGAAAGCAAGTTGGAAATCAACACGTTTGGCGGGAACCAAGATGCCCGTGCCGGTGATAACTTTGCCTGCGTTCCATTTAATCACTCCTGAATTTTTATCATAACTTATCTCCGTGTCCTGCGGATATGTCACGCCGGTCCACTCTATGTTTGGCGGAACTACCGCAGTCACTTCAACTCCTTCAACATCATTTGTGGTATTTGTTAACTGCCAAAAGACGGTATATGTGGTTTTTTCTCCAACTCTCGGCGGCAACGGTCCGCTGTTTTCAACTAATCCGCCGCTGAAATAAGCGCGTTCTGTGAAAGAAAACTGCGTGTTTATTTTAACTTCCAATGTGTCTTCGTTCCCGATAGGCAGTCCTTTTAGTCCTTCCGGGGCTGAAGAAGAAGTGATTTTGGCTATAGAAATAACTTTAAGATTTTTATCGGAAAAACTTTTCGGGAGAAATACCGAGTTAAGTTTAACGGAAAAAGAAACTTCCCCCTCTTCTTTCGGATCAAGTATCGCCAAATCAGTCACTCCAACCTCATTCCATATAATTGAACTGGTTCTGCCATCAAAAGACCCCCACGAAATATTCAGGCTTTTGATATCAATAAGAGCCGGGTCTATCTGTGCTAAAATCACCGTGTTGGGGATCTGGAAATCGCTGGTGTTTTTGTATTTTATATTGTATTTCAAAACCGTGCCCGGATTAGCGGTAAAATCCCTGGAGCCGTTGGCCGTTTGAAATACCATCAGAGCCGATGAAGCAATGGCAACGGCGCTTTCTATGGAAGCGTAAGAAATGAATTTTTCTTCATTCTGCAAAGAACCGATTTCCGCGCGCAAAGATTTAACCTCCCCTTGAGCGCCGGAAAAACTTCCTTTTATACTGATAACGCCATTGCCTCTGCCATTGATGGAGCCAAGATCCCAAATATTATTATCCGACATCGGCGACGGATCAGCGGAAATAAACTTGAAACCGCTCGGGTAAGCGATTTTTATTCTGCTGTTTGGAAAATTAGCTTCCGATTGATTTTGATATTCCAGTTTGATATCCACCTCTTTGTCCGCCACTATCTGAGGAGGCGCGTTTATATTCAAAGCTAGAGGACTGGCGACAACCGTCACATCAAATTCCTTGCTACCTTCGAATGGAGAATTGAAATTCTCCGGAATATATCGAAATACTGCTTTTATTTTTGCTTCATCGCCGACCGCGCCATAAATCCTGCCCTTGAAACTGACGCTCTTCTCTTGAAAAGGGACAATCATTCCAAGCTCCGATCTAGTTATCAGCGCGGAATCTTGGCCTTCACCGGAAAGAACGGAATATTCCGGCCATTCGAGCATAACTTCCGCATCCCTTAAAATCGATTTGGAGTTATTCTTAAACATAACTTCAAAAGAAACTTCTTCGCCAGCGACTAATCTATCCGATCCTATTATGTTGACGACAGCATCGTTTTTGTTAAACCCGCTTTGTTCGGTATAGTAATAATATGCTCCGGCGCTAAGAAAAATAGCGGCTAAAAACAAAAAAAACAGGCCTGCCAATATCTTTTTGGCTCTTCCGGATAAACCGCTTGCTTTGCCTCTCTCGCGTTCCCATTCATGTTTGGTCGCTATCAGACTTTCTTCTCCGGCTTTGAAAGAATCTTGTTTTTGCGGTTCCGCCTCGCCTCGCTTATATAGTTTTCGCTCAAATTCTTCTAATTTACTCATTTATATAATAATGAACCTAACTGCGG
This sequence comes from uncultured Candidatus Saccharibacteria bacterium, assembly GCA_964366905.1. Classification (GTDB taxonomy): domain Bacteria; phylum Patescibacteriota; class Minisyncoccia; order GWC2-36-17; family WO2-46-25; genus CAYIVQ01. Next base: position 5,463 of record CAYIVQ010000003.1, on the reverse strand, counting down.
GATGATATTTTTTGTATCGGGTTGGCAGTGGGATCCTTTGGCTACAAATATAATAAAGGCGCACAAAAAATATCATCCCATCAGTTAGGTGATTATACTTTACTGTAAATATTCCTGAAATATTTACTGAAATCTTCCTCTATCTTATTGAGGTCATTTTCCGTCAACGAAACTTGGCTGTCGGTGAACGCTTTTATTATTGTTTTGTCTTCCGGTTCGTATCCAAGCAGACTCAAAAACTTAAACTCAAAATAACGAAGAAAAAATTTCAATTCAAGCGCTTTCATTTCTTTTCTATTTAGATAATCCAGCGCTCCTAAGCCAAGATGAAATATATCTCCATCGGTTTCTTCGGAAATGGTGTATTGATCCACTAACCCCGCTACATGGGAAGCGGCGCTGATCTTAGAACTGTTTTTCTTTAATTTGATAAAACTCTCGATTTCCACCGCGGTGGTTATGACTTTGAATTGCTTGCCTAAAACAAAATTAATGTTAGAGAGATTAAAAAGCCCAAGATGGCCTGTGAGCTTCGCGGATCCTTTGCGAATGCCTCGGCACAAAAAATCAACTTTCCCAAAATCTTTGGTAAAAAGCGTTAAAACTTGATCGTTTTCTCCTTTATTCTGTTTTTTGATAACAATACCGGTGGTACTATACATAACTAAGAGTTAATTTGAATCCAGACTTTTATTCCCTCCAAATCAATCTCCTTTGATTTTGTTAAATCATCTCGCTTAACCGCAATCATTTCCTTTGCTAATGTTTGTTTGCTGATTTGTTTTTGAAATTTCGCCAGCGTCTTGCCCGCTTCCGCTTCGGCAAAATATTTTATCAAAATGACATCTTTGCTTGTTAATCCAGCTTCTTTTCTTAATTGCTGTATATTTCTGACAACATCCCTGATAATGCCTTCTTCTTTTAATTCCGGCGTGATATTGGCATCCAGCCAAACATCATCTTCTAATTTTTTATCAAAACACACTTTCTTAACATTCACCTCTTCTTTTATAATATTCAGCAAATCTTCCTTGTTTTTAATTCCTGATTCGTCATTCCTGATTCGTAATTCCGATAACGGCTGTCTGACTTTTACACCCGCTTCAGCGCGTTTTTTCAACGCGATTGCGGCTATTTCTCTAACTTTTATCATATCATAACCAAGCTTTTTATCAATGTATTTTTTGCCGGATTGAGGATAATTTTCCAAATGTATACTTTGATTATGAAACTTCAGCCAGATATGTTCCGTGACAAACGGCATAATAGGGGCGGCTAATTTTAACGCGTTCTCAAAAACATATTGAAATACGGCTGATGCCGCGTTCAAATCGGCTTTGTTTTTAGGGTGCTGAAATCTGCTTCGCGACCTTCTCAAGTACCAAGTTGAAAAATCATCCAAAAAAGACGCTAAACTTCTAGAAGCGGTCATAGCATCATACTCATCTAAGGCAATGTTCATAACGGCGATAGTTTCATGTAATCTGGATAAAATCCATTCGTCTAACAGAGTAAGCGACTGTTGTTGCGGCAAAACCGCTTCTTTTTTTGAAAAGCTGGCGTAAGATTCAAAAAAATTATAAATATTCAGTAAAAGCATCACTGATTTTCTCTGCGAGTCCGAAACATCTTTCTCGTCAAAACGCTTTGGCTCTCCCACCGAATTAACGGTAAAAAAATACCATCTCAACGCGTCAATTCCATACTTATCGGCGATTTCCGTCGGATCAACATAATTTTTCTTTGACTTGGACATTTTTTTCCCTAATTTATCAAGAATATGTCCGGTTGAAACCACATTTTTATACGGCGCGCCTGTTTCCAATAGAGTGGAGACAGCGAGCATAGTGTAAAACCATCCCCTTGTCTGATCTACGCCCTCGCAAATAAAATCAGCCGGAAACGGAATTTGTTTGATAAGTTTTTTATAATCCACATTGCTGTATGTATTTGAGATTTGAGATTTGAGATTTGAGATTTGCGCAAACGGAAAACCCGTTTGCGCCAGAGGCATCGCCCCGGAATCAAACCAGACATCCGTTACTTCCGGAGCTCTGTCCATTTCAGCGCCGCATTTTTTGCAACCGATTTTAATATTGTCTATATACGGCTTATGCAAATCCAGTTCGCCTTCCGCGTTCAAAGGCAATTCTCCAGACATAATCTCTCTGATCTCTCCTGTGCTTATATAGTCGCCTTTCTTTCCCAGCTTGCGTTCCAATATTTCCGAATTATCCAAACCGTCAAGCGCGGTTTCTAAAATCCATAAAGAATATTCGTGGCTTACTATTAAAATATTTTTGCCCGTGTATTTTGATTCTTCTTTTTTGATAAACTCCGTAACGCGTTTTTTAACATCATTTAAATTCTCGCCATCCGGCGGAGCTTTGAAGAATTTTTCTTCCGGCGAGGCAAAATACCGATGGTATTCTTCTATGGATTTACCGTCAAAAATTCCGACATTGATTTCACTAAGCGCCGGATCGGTAAAAATACCGGACTTGGCAATGCCGAAAAAATCAGAAGCAATATCAGCGGTTTCTCTGGCGCGAAGCACCGGAGAAGAAATAATAAAGTCAAATTTTAAATCAGAAAATTTCTTTTTAAAATTTTTAAGTAATTTCACCGCGTCTTTTGCTCCGCTTTCGGTAACATGATTATCGGAGTGCGAAAGATCGACAAAGCCTCTTTCATTGCTCACCGCTCTGCCGTGCCGCATGATGAAATATCTGTTTTTAAACCTGCTCAGCCGGCTAAGCTCGGCAATGCCGGATACAGCTTGCGTATCCCCGCATTTTCCACACTGCCAAATCGGCAATGGAGTGCCCCAATACCTGTCGCGCGAAAACGCCCAATCTTTCAACTCCAAAAGCCACTCTCCGAACCTGCCTTCCTTCAGATGAGCGGGAACCCAATTTATCTGTTTATTATTGGCGATGATTTTTTGCTTTAACTTTGACATCTTTATAAACCACGACTTTCTCGCGTAATACAAAATCGGAGTGCCGCATCGCCAGCAAAACGGATATTCATGCTCATATATTTCTTCTTTAAAAAGCAGCCCGCGATTTCTCAAATCTTCGGTTATTTCCGGATCGGCATTCTTCACGAATTTGCCTTGCCATGGGATAGCCGCTTCAAACTGGCCGTTTTCCATAACCGGATGCAAAACCGGCAAATCATATTCACGCGCGATTTGCATATCGTCTTCGCCGTACGCGGGCGCTATATGGACAATGCCGGTGCCGTCTTGAGCGGAAACAAAGTCCCCGGCCGCGACAAAAAACGCTTTCTTCTCCGGTTTTAAAAATTCAAAAAGCTGGTGATATTCTTCGCCGAGCAATTCTTTGCCCGAGAATTCTTCAATCACTTCCCATCCGTCTCCCAATGCTTTCAGCAAATCTTTAGCTAAAATTAAAACTTCTTTGTCTTTCCGCGCCCGCGCGTAAATAAGCTTCGGATTGACAGCTAAAGCTACATTGGCAGGCAGAGTCCATGGAGTGGTGGTCCAAACCAAAAAATATTCTTTCGCTTCATGAATATCTGGCTCATCGAATTTAAACCCGCTTCGCATCTTTTTTAAAATCTTTTTCTCCGAATTCGCTTCCGACTTGAGCCGAAATTTCACATAAACAGATTTATCTTGAACGACTTTGTAGCCTTGGGCGATTTCGTGCGACGACAATCCGGTACCGCAACGAACGCAATAATGCATGACTTTATAATCCTGGACCAAAAGCCCTTTTTTAAAAATTTGCCCTATAACCCACCAGAGAGTTTCAATATATTTATTTTCATAAGTAATATACGGGTGCTCCATATCCAGCCAAAAACCGATCCGCTTTGTCAGCTTTTCCCATTCGTCTTTGTATTTCCAAACAGATTGTTTGCAAAGGCGATTAAATTCCGCGACGCCGAATTTCTCGATTTCCGGCTTTGACTTGATGCCAAGCTGTTTTTCCACTTCGATTTCCACAGGCAAGCCGTGCGTATCCCAGCCGGCATGACGCTCCACAAAATATCCGCGCATGGATTTGTAGCGCAAGAAAATATCTTTGAAACACCTCCCCATCACATGCCCAGGATGCGGCATTCCGTTGGCGGTGGGCGGGCCTTCGTAGAAAACAAACGGCTTGCCTTTGCGGCGCTTATCCAAGCTTTTCTGAAATACATCGTTTTTATCCCACCAATCAAGAACCGCTTCCTCCATTAACGCGATTTTTGATTTCGTTTTTATTTCCTTCTCTATGTTATCCATATAAACACATATTACATGAAAAATGGCGCCGCAGTCAAAAAAAGCGTTGTATTCTTGTGTTTTATTGATTTCATGGTAAACTATAATCAAACCTTAAAGGGAGGTGCGTGATGGGAAAAGAGCAAGTCCAAAAGAAGAGTCACGAAAAAGAAGAAAAAAGAGAAGAAGTAAAAGCAAATCCTGAAACGGTTCAAAAAGGCGAGAAACTAAAAAAAGACATAAATGATGTGCTGGACAAAATAGATGATGTGCTTGAAGAAAATGCGGAAGAGTTTGTGAGAAATTATGTGCAAAAGGGGGGAGAATAATAATAGCAGTTCTTTGGAAGAATCAAAAAAACCCTGGTCTCTGATCAGGGTTTTTATTTGTTAAAAAAGGGTATAAGATTTAAGATAAAAGCATGCCAACTCTTACAGACAATAAAAAAGCGCTTTTCGACTATGAAATACTGGAAACTTACGATGCCGGCATTGAACTGCATGGTTTTGAAGTGAAAGCTATATTAAAAGGGCTGGCGAGCTTAAAAGGATCGTTTGTTATAATAAGAGGCGGCGAAGCATTTTGGGTTAACGCTGTTATCCCGCCATATCAGCCTAAAAACACGCCAAACTGGTACCAACAAGACAGAACCAGAAAACTATTGCTTCGCAAAGAGGAAATCAACGAACTCACGGGCAAAACATCGCAAAAAGGCTTGACATTAGCGCCTATTTCCGTATATACTTCAAATCGTAAAATAAAACTGAAGATCGGATTGGCGCGTTCAAAAAAGAAATTCGAGAAAAGAGAATTAATCAGAAAGAGAGAAGCGGAAAGAGAAATTCATAGAAACTTGTAGAAATTTTTTGAAATTTCCCCGCTCTTTCTTTAAAACTTTCAAGCTTTAAAGAAAGAGCGGGGATGTTGGGCTTTGACAGAGAGAACATTTAAAATATGCAAGCCGACTTGCCGTTTCGTCGAAAAACAGCGGTAAAAAGATAAGTGCAAACTTATTTACACAAGCAAAAAGAGCGGTAGCTTCGCTATTTGCTCCTTCATTTGCTTTCGCAAGAGTTTAATTTAAATTCTTGCCATCGGCTCCTCTAATTTCTGATAAGAGGAAGCTGGTGTTATATCATCAGGATGCGCCGCTTCCCTGCCGCTGGGAAACGACAAAGTAAAATAACGGCTTTGGGTTTTGATGTTTTGACTGTTTTTAAATCAAA
>CAYIVQ010000002.1:24148-43015 GCA_964366905.1 uncultured Candidatus Saccharibacteria bacterium | reverse complement strand
CGCAGTTTGTCCACCAGCAAATCATGAAAAGCATCCAAAAGAAACGGCTCGTTCAATTTCCGCGCTTCTTCAATGGCGGCTAAAACTCCGTCGTGGAAAGCAATATCCACGAGATGCTGCAGCATATCCTGCTCGCGTTTTTTTTCTTCATCTGAAATAGGTCCTGACATAAAAAATAATTAAAGATTAATTTGCGGTTCGTTGTTTGTTATTCGTTCTTCAGTTTCTGTGATTATTTTATCCAACTCCAACATGGCTTTGCTTTTTGCTTCCACAATCATATCCAGCGCCTCTCTGCCGGCATTAATCGCTTTAGTAATATCTTCGTGCGAAGCGTCTTGGCTGGAAGTAACTCTCGTTGTATAATCTTCAATGTCTTTTTGCGCTCTCGCGGTTTCATTGCTGATTTTCCCTTTGATCTCTTTGCTTGCTTCCATAGCCTGCTCTCGCGTCGAAATATTTTTATCCCATTGTTCAACGGATGACATATTTTATAAATTTCTTAATTTTTCCTTAAGCGCCTTGATCTTGCGCTCATCAACATCCTTCAGAGTCTCATTGATTTTAGCTCGATGCTCTTTTTTAATCGCGTCAATTGCCGCCATAAATTGGCTTAATACTTCCTTAATCTTGCCAGCCGCATTACCAATGCCGCCTATGGATTTTTGGGTTTGTGATGGCAGTTCCATATCGATGAGGTAACTATATTATAAAGCTAAAATACGTTAAACACAAGCAAAAACCCTGTCTATAATAGACAGGGTTTTTAATTGGTGCGCCCAGCAGGATTCGAACCTGCGACCATCTGCTTAAAAGGCAGTTGCTCTACCAACTGAGCTATGGGCGCGTAACATAAAACATATTTTACTCTGCTTAAAGTCCGCTAGTTGTGGCGGAGCGCATGGCATATATTCTATTGAAAAACAGGATTTTTACAAGAGCCGTCATACGGCGACTGCTCCGGCTCTCTGTGTTCGTGGGTTGCAGAATAGTAAAAGAAGATAAAATGCCACACCATTTATGATGTGACATTTACCCCGAGCGCTAATCTCGCAATGCCGAGACCGATGGCAACCTTGCCGGTTGCTTTGATAATTTTTGAGATTCTATCAAACCTTTCTTCAATGGTTACGCCGCTTTGAATTTGCGCGTGCTCATTGCGAGCTTTTCTTTTGATATTTTTTATCCGTTTTTGTTGCTTCTCTTCGTTTTCGCCCAATATCAGCAAAATATGGTCCATGCGTTTTATGATGTTGTCATAAAAAGTGTCGCCGACCAACCTCGCCCTGAATTGGACTCGGTCTAAGGAAAAAAATATCATATACAAATAATCAGCTATGGCTTTAGCTTCCAGCCGCAACTCGGAAATCTGCTCGGGTGTTATTTTGTTGAGAGATTTCTTGTTCATTGATACCTCCCTTTGTTAAAGTGCTATTGGCAAACATTATAAACAAAGTTTTAAATTGGTTCATTCGGACGAAATGAGAGTAGGCTCTCATTTCGCTCCTCACTGCCAATTATAACCTATTTTCCCTTGATTGCGCAAGATGGCTATGCTACGATAAGAATTATATGATTCCTGAAACAATAAAAAACTTTTCACAACAGCTCGCGTTTGACCCTGTCGTTGAAAACGCGGATAAATTATTTTCCGCAAAAAGTTTTATCGTGGCTGGAATGGGCGGCTCGCATCTTGCCGCGGATCTCTTAAAAGTATGGAATCCATCCGCGCCAATCACAGTTCATTCCAACTATGACTTGCCGCGTCTGCCAGCAGAAGAATTAAAGCAAAGTTTGATAATCGCGAGCTCTTATTCCGGCAACACGGAAGAAACGATAGACGCGTTTGAAAAAGCGCGTTCTTTGAAATTAAAAGTGGCCACTATCTCAACCGGCGGCAAATTATTAAAACTGGCAAAAAAATATGGCACTCCGTTCATACAACTGCCGGATGTTAAAATACAGCCGCGTTCCGCCATCGGATTTAGCGCTGTCGCCATGCTCAAATTGATAGGCGAAGAAAAAGAACTTGCGAAAATAAAACAGCTCTCGCGGAAAATCAAACCAGCTGACGCGGAAAAAGAAGGGAAAAAACTTGCCGGAAAATTGCGCGGCCTTACGCCGATTATTTATTCTTCCGCCGTGAATTTTCCTATCGCTTACAATTGGAAAATTCGTTTTAACGAAACAGGAAAGATTCCGGCTTTTTGCAACGCGATTCCGGAAGCCAACCACAATGAAATTCTTGGTTTCGTTTTAAATAAAGGTGCTGAAATTTTTTCCAAGCGCTTTGGCTTTATTTTTTTAGATGATAAGACCGACAATGAACGCAATAAGTTAAGAATGGGAATTTTAAGCGAACTTTATGAAAAAGTCGGCTTAACAGTCGCGCGCGTTGACCTCAAAGGCAAAATAGTCTGGGAAAAAATTTTCAACTCGCTCATTTTAGCGGATTGGACTTCGTATTATTCCGCGAAACTGCATGGTTTTGATCCGGAAGAAGAAAATTTAGTTGATAAATTCAAAGAGATGATAAAACCAAAATGAAGACGCTGAAATTAAAAAGCGGTACTGCGTTGGTTATTGTCGCTCATCCGGACGACGAAACAATATGGATGGGCGGAACAATACTGATGTTTCCGAATATTGAATGGATAATTTTATCGTTGTGCCGTAAAGACGACCCTGACCGCGAGCCAAAGTTTAAAAAGGCGAGCCGCTTGTATGGCGCGCGATCGCTCATCTCGAATTTAGAAGACGATGGAGTGATGAGCGAGAAAGAAAGCTCACCTGAAATTCAGACAAGAATCGAATCGGCTTTAAAGAAAATTAAACAAAATCGCTTTACATATCTATTTACTCACGGTTATAATGGAGAATATGGGCATTCAAGACATACCGGCGCGCATCGAATGGTAAATCAAATGCTCCGCGCGAAAACTCTGTCGGCAAAGCAGGTTTTTTATTTTAGCTATCAGCGACGCGAACGCAAAGGACAACAAATGATTTGCGTTCCAAACAAGCGCGGCAGCATTGCCAACGAATTACCCGACAATATTTTCAAAAAGAAAAAATTTATAATTGAAAAAGTTTACGGATTTTCTCAATCGTCTTTTGAATATAAAAGTTCCACGCCGATAGAGACTTTCCGGAAAGCGAAAATATCATGAAGTCAGTTGTCCTCTATGCATATCCTCCACAACCGGATGGATTGTCAATGCAAGGAGATATGCTTTATCGCGGGATGAAAGAAAACAGCGAAGAAGTTCTCCCATGTCATTTAGCAAGCGACTTTCAAAAAGAATGGATCTATAATCATTTCAAGCCGGATGTAGCGTTCAGCATTGGCTACTGGAATTATACGCCTGATGTAATATTGCACCCCCAAAAATTCGGAGTGACTCCGGTACCTTGGTTTGTAGCAGACGGCTGGGTGGCAAATTATCAAAAAGAAATCGGTTCTCTTCCACTTGTTTTTGTCACCAGCGAATGGGTGAAAAAAACATACGCCAGAGACGGCGTGGATACTAAAAACTTTGAAGTGGCGCACATCGGGCTGGAAACGGAGATTTTCAAGCCGATCCCAAAATCGGATCCAAGAATCAAAGCCGTTCGGCAAATGCTCGGGGTGGAAGACAACGAGTTGATGATTATGACTGCCGGCGGAGATGTCAGCTCTAAAGGAGCGCAAGAAATTCTGCAAGCGCTAAAAAAAATAGATAAAGAATTTAAAAATTGGAAATATATTTTAAAAGTCTGGGGAGGAGAAAGCGCCGACGATCATTGGCCGGACGAACAACAATTAATAGCGGAATTGGGCGAGTCCGCAAGTAAAGTGAAATATATAGAGGGGTCGTTGTCAGTAGACTTTATGCCATATTTACTGAATGCTTGCGATATTTACGCCGCTCCGAGCCGGCTTGAAGGTTATGGAATGATTCAGGTGGAAGCTCAAGGCTGCGGCAAGCCGGTGATTTCAATCAATGAAATGGGGCCGAGAGAAACAATAATTCACGGCAAAACCGGCTTTTTGGCAAACATTGCTTCAACTGTGGATCTTACGGAAGAATGGGTTTACAAAGATATGGGATACGAAGAGGACAAAAAAATCGAATTTGAAAAGCCCAAGACATTCGCTTATCGCGCCAATGTTGATGAATTGGCGGAATACCTGCATAAACTTTTAACCGATGATAAGCTCCGCGATGATATGGGCAGAGCCGCCCGTGAGCACGCCGTCCAAAACTTTGAATACCACAAAATCGCCAAATATATGACTGGCCTAACAAAAGAGAGGTTAAAACTCAATTAAAATACAAGACCTTTTTCTTCTTGAGACACTCGTAAGCCCAAATATATGTGCCTGCGGTCCAGGCTTGATATGGGCTTGAGCCACCGGCAATTTTGCCGGTTTTACCGTCCAGCCACTCGTGGAAACCCCATTCCGCTCCTACTCCGAAATCTTTTAAATCCGGTTTTGCCAATTTATTTGCTTCCGCTAACTTTACAAGCACTTGCTCCGCTTTCGCGTACTCACCGACTTTTACCAATGCCGCGACATAAAATCCTCCGAGAAACGGCCAAACTCCGCCGTTTAAATAGCTGTATGGTTTTCGCGCTTCGCAATCATCAAAATAATCATGCCAGTCATTGCTATCCTGCTTAATCGGCGGATAAATCGCCTTGCATGGATACGGCTTATCAAGCTTTTCTTTTTCTATAAACGCCAAAATGCTTTTGGCGATTTCCGCAGTCGCAATGCCTGAAACAATCGCGGCCAAATTACCAAAAGTGTCAAACCACTTCCCTTCTTCTCTGTACTTATTATGCGTTTTCCACGCCCATGGGAAATAATAACCGAGTTTTGAATCGTATAGCGATAAATATTTTTCAATTTCTCCGTTCACGACCTGCTTGATATGCTCCGCTCTTTTTTCTTCCCCTTCTAATTTTAATACGGCATAATGCAACGCCTGCGTTGAAAGGACTCTGCCGTATTTATGAGGAAAAGCGTCCTGCCAGTCCATCGTTGGCTGTTGAACTAATAAGCCATCCTCGTTCGGGTCCTGATATTTAAGCCAAAGTAAAGCTCGCGCTCTGCTTGTCTGATATTTGTTAAAAAGAGTATCGTCCCGGTAAGCGTTCTTATAAACATGATGGCCTATCAGATGCCAGAGAGTTGAATCAATGGAATTGAATGTCACATCGGATTGCCTTTCAATATTGTAGCTTCCGACGCAATTCGGAATTTGACCGAGTTCCGACTGATTTTTCGCGAGCAATTCTATGCTCTTTCCGAACACTTCTTTGAATTGAGCGTTGACGGTGCTGGCACCAAGCGATGTTATCATGCTGTCCCGCGCCCATGTGGCTTCGTATCCGCCGGGCAAACCGGACGCGTAAAAACCGGTCGGCTTTGCGCAATGCTCAAGAACTTTTATCGCGTTTGAATATGCTTCGTCAGTTATGCTCATTTCTCGTTATTTATAGCTTTTTTAATTTCTTCATCTTCAAACGCCAGCCGAGCCAATAAATAAGAAATCGTTGATTCAGCGCCTTGATTCAAATTCATGGCGTATTGCCCAACGCCGTCGTGGCATCCGCCTGTCGCTTCGTCATAGACCATCTGATTGAGATGATTTTTACCCAAAAACCATTGAAAAGCTTTAAACGCGTCTTCCAAGTGGCGTTTATTTTTCGTAATTTTAAACGCCACCAGCTGGGTTTCCGCCATAGAAGCGGCATCTTCCGGCTGTTGGTCAAAATACGACCTCTGTTTGTTTCTGAAATACCAGCCGTTCTGACCGATAGGCGCGTAATGATTTTTCAAAAATGTGATTTGAGATAAAAAGCTCAAAGTGGCTTCCGCCGTTTTTAAATATTTTTTATTTTTTGTCAGATCATATGCGTAAAAAAGCGATTCCGACAGACGGCTGTTGGAATAAGTCAGTTGATTTTCAAACCATTGCCATTCTGTGGAAGAAAAATTTTCATAATAATCCAATTGGCGGTCTGCCAGCTTTTCAAATAGCTCGCGCAATGATTTCTTAGGATGGCGTTTTAAGTAAAAATAAAGTCCTGACAGCGAAAACGCGATTGCTCTTGGAGTCTTAATATCCGGCAAGGGTTTAAGTGATTTTAAAAGCATAGCTTCCGCCTTTTTTCTGATATCTTCCGGCAGATATTCCCGCGCCGCGACAAACCCAAGCGCAAAAACAGCTCTTCCTAAAACATCTTCGTCTTTTGTGTCATCTCTTTTTCTTTGCGGGGAAACGATGTTGGCAAAATATCCGCTTGAGCGGGAGACAAACTTAATGAATTTCAAATATATATTCATCAAATCAATCAATTGCTGGCTTGGATTAGTCTCAAACCGCCTGACGCAAGCAATCAATGCCCTGGCGTTGTCGTCCAAACTGTAGCCGTATCGCTTCTCCGGCTTGCTGTATCTGGCGTGATGCAACATTCCAAAATCATCCGTCATCCTGAACAAATGGTCAAATTTGAATTCAGGTAGTTTCTTTTCTTCGGTTTTTATTTCAGAATGCTCTTTGTAAAGCTTGAAATATTGCGCCGCCACATTCGGCCAAATCATCTGTCTGGATTTTTCATAAGCCGCCGCGCTCATTGAACGCATATATTTTGAATCCGATAAAATATCTGCCAACGCGTTGCTTATGGATTTATAACTGCGGGGCGGAACCAAAACGCCGTTTGTTTCGTCAATAATATATTTGGCGTAATCGGTCGCCGTGCTGATAATCGGCCGGCCGGCGCCAAGCGCGTAAGACAATGTTCCGCTCACGGATTGCCCCGGGTCAAGAGTCGGGGACAAATAAACATCGGTAGCCCGCAAATATTGTATTATCTCCTCAAGCGTCAAATATTTGTTATAAAACTTGACGTTGTTGTGCAAATTCAGCCGCTCAACTTCTTCGGTCAAAAAGTTACGATAACTCTCCCCGTCTTCGCGCTGCACATTCGGATGAGTGGCGCCAACGACCAAATACATAACATTAGGGAACTTTTCCACGATTTTCGGCAGTGCCCTGATGGCATATTCCACGCCTTTGCCCGGGCTCAACATCCCGAAAGTGGAAAGAATGATTTTATCCTCCAAACCAAGTTCGGTTTTGGCTTTTTCGCTGGATTCAAAAGGAATTTGCGGAATACCATGCGGGATCAGAGTAATTTTTGATTTTGGCAGTTGATAATGATTTTCCAAAACATCTTGCGATGATTTGTTCATCACCACAAGCGACTTGGAGCGATTGGCGATGGAGCGGACAATGTTTTTTAGACGGTCGTCGGGGTCCGGCAAAACAGAATGAAAAGTGACGACCACCGGCTTTTCCACCACCTGCAAAAATGGAATCAGATAATCGCCCCAATCTCCTCCGAATATGCCGAATTCATGCTGAATGTTTATCAGCTTAATGTCGTCTTTTTCGTTTATCTCATGAGCAAGCGATACGTAATGCTCAAGCTCTGTTGCCGTAATCTGATAAGAAACATGATTGCCATAATGATAAATACTGGTCGGCTGGTCGTTTAAAGCAATGACTCTCGTTTTTACGACAGGATTGAATTTTTTGTTCAGAGCGCTGATTAAATCCTGCGTAAAAGTGGCAATACCGCACTCTCTCGGCGGATATGAGCTAAGATGCAAAACATAATTAGCGGAAGAAAATTTTTGTTTAGTTTTTTCCATCTTTGCCTTTTTTCTTAAGTTCTTTCAAAAGGTCTTTTAAATTTACTTTGGCGGCGGCGATCACTCTGTCCGCCGCGCCGTAATAAATATATAAATCATCTCCGAAAATCGCCGTGCCGGTCGGGAACACCACATTATTCACAAAACCGCTTTTCTCCCATTTTTCTTCCGGAGAAAAAAGCGGGTAATCCAAACGGCCGATGACTTTGCGCGGGTCTCTTTTGTTTAAAAGCGCGGCGCTGGCGTGATACACTCTTGATTTGTTCAATTCTTCCACCGCGTGAAAAATTATCAGCCAGCCTTCTTCTGTTTCAATCGGCGTGGCTCCTCCGCCTATATTCCTTGATTCAAACCAGAATTTATTCTCAAGCACCACATTTTCAGCCAATTGGCTCAAATACCGCTCCCAGAAACTCTTCTTTTTCAAATCGGCGAAAGTTTTAAAATAAGCAATTTGCACATCCGGCAATATGCGATGAAGCATTGCGAATTTGCCGTTAATTTTTTTCGGAAACACGCAAACATCCTTTTCCCATAATAACACATCTGGGCCGGCGAATTCTTCGTAAAACGCTTCAAACATAAAATAGCGATCTTTGAGTTTTTCTTGTCTAAACATGTCGGCCGCTTTGTCATATTTGATTTGCGGGCTGATAACGCCTTTTTTTTCAAAATTTTTGAGGTCTCGGCTGACCGCGTAAGCGCCGACTGCGTTTTTGCCATCATGCGCGGTATAAGTCATATAAAAACGATTGCCGACTTTAGCGACGCGCGGGTCTTCCACGCCCCTTTTCTCATATTCAAAATCGCGCGCGATGATGGGATGTTTCCATCTTTCAACGACTTCCGTCGGGCCTTTGAGTTTCGCGTAGCCAATGCTTGACCTGTGCGATTTGCTAATCGCGCGGTAAAAAATATGGACATACTCCCCTTCTTGATAACAGCCGGGGTTCAAAACCGCCACATTTTCAAAGCTCCTCTCTGTCGGCTCCAAAATTACGCCAAGTTTTTCCACTTTGAGTGGGTTTGACGCGGATTTATGTTTGTGTTTCATGTTTACTTATGCTGATATATTAACACGACTCTTTTTTGAAAACAATACAAGGGGGGGCGCTTTAAATTATTGACTGCGAAATACGGATTATTGGCGCCAGCAAATAATCAAACCATGATTTTTTATGCATTTCAGGCGTGAAAATAACAGAATTCAGTTTCCAATTTTTTATTATCTTCTCCAAACCCTTAACCATTTTTTCATCGCGAAAAAATACTCCTGCTTCAAGATTATGTTCAAATGAAAATGGATCAATATTTTGAGATCCGACCATGCCTTCCAGTCCGTCAATAATCATGGCTTTAGCGTGAAGCATTTCGTTTTGCAGATAAAATTTAACGCCAAGATTATGAAATTTTGAGATATAAAAATAATTCACCCGGTCAAAAATCCAGTGGTCAGTATGCCTCGGCAATAAAATCTCCACATTAACGCTTCGCAACACTGCTTGATGCAAAATCCCCACAAGCCATCTATGAGGAGCAAAATACGGCGTAACGATAATTATATTTTTTTGCGCGCCCGCCAATCTGTCCTGATAATGTCTTTTGAGCAAATTCTTTCCTTTCATTTGCTGATGTTCTAAGAACCAGAGTTTGGTTTTGCTAAAAATATTTTTTCTATCGCGATAAATCAAAATGTCCCGGTCTTTCCCTCCGCACATCTGATAGCTCTTCGCGAATGAACGAATAACACTTCTTACCATCGGCCCGGTAAAGCGCACTTGAAGATCATTCCATTTTTGAAACAATTTATGAATATTCACTCCGCCCAAAAACGCAATTTTCCCGTCAACAACAAGTATTTTTTTATGAGTGCGCCTCAACCAATAACTGAAAAATAAAAGTTCAACGCCGGCGCCTTTAAGTTTGATAATGGTTTTTTGGCTAAGCTCCTGGCTCCCGAAAGAGTCAATTATCACCTTCACTTTCACGCCCTCTTCCGCCTTTTCCGATAAAATTTCAAAGAATTTATGCGCTTCGGTATTGTCCACAAAAATATACATTTCAATAAAAATTGATTTTCGCGCGCCGGCAATGGCTCCGATCATAGCGTCCCAAGCTTTCTCCGAAGTTGTGTAAAATCTATATCGCATCAACCCATTATACCACCAAACACCAAACCCCGCTTTTAAAAGCGGGGTTTATCTATCCTATATTCCAAACTTAAGCTTTGGCCATTTCTCGAGCCAATCCTTTTCTTTCGCTCTTTCCATCACTCGCTCTATCCCGCCAGAAAACTTCGGGCTTGGCCTTATGATCAAGTTTATCAAATCGTCTATGCCGTATGGGGCTATCAGTTTTAATTCTCCGCTCTCCAATTTCACCCCTATGCCTGTTGCCGTTTCCGGCCATTGAGAAAGCGCATCATCTGTTGATTTGTAAGGCGGCAAATTATTCCACTTGTGGGCGTACGCTTCATTCACTATCTCCCATTTTATACCGGTTTCTTCTTTTAACTTCTGTGATAATTCCTCATCGGTTTTTTGGTCATTTCCATTGAGATCGTAATAAACCAAATCAATATCGGCAGTAGCAACTTCTTTTCGAGAAAATCCGTGCAAATAATCCCAAACTTTATTTCTCACAAATCCTGCTCCGATAACCCAATCAGGAAAATTCAATCTTTCGGCAATACTCAAAATATTCATCATCCAGTCATCCTCGCGAATTAAATTGAGAATATCTCTATCGTTCATAATTTATTTTATTCTAAAACAGTAACTTTGTTATCTTTTTTTAAATTGAAAAATTCGCTATCTTTGGCGGTAAATTCTCGCAAAAAAAGAAATCGGGTCTTGTAATTACTATCATCGAGACCCGATCTAAGCGAATTGCCTTTCTTGGTATGAGAAATTTTTCAGTTCGCTTCCGTCAGTGTTGAAGTTTACTTCAGCTTCTATCTTCTTTCCCGCTAGAATGAGAGGGATCCACTTGCCATCAGCAACCCACATTTCCTCAAATGGAAGTTGTGAGGATAGAAACCAACATGGCTTCATCTCATCTGACTCGCGTGGCTCTCCTTGCCAATCTTTAACCAAGAAAACATGACACTCAAAGAGCTGGCTACCGTCGAAGTAAAACCTCACTATGCCTACTTGTTCAAGATTGCCTTCGGAAGCAGACAAGCTAGATTCTTCTTGAAGTTCCCTGATTGCGGCTACTCGTGGAGTTTCTTGGTCGGCAACCTTGCCACCATAACCATTCCATTTTCCCTCTCCGAAACCGCGTTTCTTCATAGCTAAAAGAACTTGATCATTACGCAAACAAAAGCAAAGTGTAGATAATTTCATGCTTCACCTCCTCGTTGTTAGTGTTCTAAAAAACAGAGTATCATAAAATATTAAAAATTCAAAACCGTATCATTAGATGGGGATTCGAACCCCACGCCTCCGGCGCTGTATCCGCACCAAAATTTATGGTGGTGTTTGGTGGACCGATGGGGATTCGAACCCCACGCCTCCGCTGTGCAAAAGCGGCGCTCTACCAAATGAGCTATCGGCCCCCTTAATGAAATGGCATTATATACCGCCTTTTCGCCGCAATCAACCCCTCATATCCACTTTACTCATCATTCGCTCTGCAAAATAAAGTTAAGAGATATACTTTCAGGCTCAATTTTCACAACGGAAATATATGACGGATGCTTAATATTATTTTTGGTTACGGATAATTTCTGTTTTTCCGGCTTAATTTCAGACAAATTAACGGACGCCTTGATCTCTTCAATGTTTAAATTATCAAAATCAATTTCCTTACCGGAAAAAGTAACAGTTAATTTTTCCGGCTTGCTCTCGACTATAAAATTATCGGGCGCGTTCTTGAATTCAAGCGGAATCGCCAGCTTTTTTTGCATAGCGGCGGCAAATCCGAATGAAAACACCGCCCAGAAAACAAAGGCCAGCACAAGGGATGAAATAAACGGGGCCAGCCTATCCTTAAATATTTTTTTAAAATCTTTAATCTTTGTTTGAGGAAATGTATCTTCAAAAAATTTATTCAATATTTTCTCCAATTGAATTTCGTTTTCCACGACGCTAAACAGCTTGTCGCGAAAAATAGATATAGTGCCTTTTTCTTCTGAAACAGCGACAATCAAAGCGTCGCTTACATCGCTTAATCCCAAAGCCGCCAAATGCCGCGTTCCAAAATTCCTCACCGCTTCAATATCTTTGCCCAGCGGCAAATAGACGCCGAATTTCTTGACCCTGCCGTTTTCAATAATCACCGCTCCGTCATGCCCTGGAGAAGAAGGGTCGAATATGCTCAACAAAAGCGACTCCGATAACCTGCCGTCAAGCAAATGACCTCCTTTAATGAAAGGCAGAATGTTTTCTTTGCCGGGGAAAACTATCAAAGCGCCGATTTTGGAAGAAGCTAATTTTTTTACTGAATAGATTATGGCTTCAAACATCTGATCCAAGGGCTGTATTTTTTTGTAGCGCCCGCCTAAAACGCCGATCAAACTGAAAAACCTCCTCAACTCATTTTGGAAAACAACGGCAACGACAATTAAAAAGAAATTGAGAAAATATTGGAAAATAGTTCTTGTGAGAGGCAAATTCAAAAACACGCTCGCTCCGTATGTTACGGCAAGTATTGAAATTCCGATTATCACGGAAATGGATTTTGTTTTTTGCAAAATAGCGATGGCAAAATAAAAAAACAGGGCAATAATCAGAATGTCTAAAATGCTTCGCAAATTAAAAACCGCTTCAAAAAAATGAGCCGGAAGCGCTAATTGAGCGTAAAGATCCATAGTTTATTTTTTAAAAAAGATTGCGACTAATATAAGAGGCAAAACAAGCCAGATAAAGCGCGCGATTGGGTCAATGAGAGCGGTCGCGATAATCGGATTCAAGTTGACTCCGCTCAAAATAATTAAGCTGAAAAATATGCTTAAAAACATCCCGCTTGCCAGCAAAGAAAAGAGTATGGCAGGCACGAAAGTTAATTCGCCTCGCT
Source organism: uncultured Candidatus Saccharibacteria bacterium (assembly GCA_964366905.1). Taxonomy (GTDB): domain Bacteria; phylum Patescibacteriota; class Minisyncoccia; order GWC2-36-17; family WO2-46-25; genus CAYIVQ01. The sequence continues at coordinate 30,285 of CAYIVQ010000002.1, read as the reverse complement.
TCAAAACTATAAATTTATGAAGTATTTTTACGGAAACAAGCAAGGCGCCGATAAAAACCGCCGGTCGGAAATATTGGGAGTACGGATATTTATCCAAAATATCGGGAAACGCTATCGCGACCGCGTATCCCAAATAAGCGCTTAAAACCAAAAGCAAAGCCGCTTTCCTGCCTGATATCATCAAATACAAAAACACGCTCACAAGCAGAAAAACACTCAACAAAATGTCCCATGTTAAAAAAGATATGTTTTGAATCAGCATTATTATTTTTTACAATCCCTCTCTTTTTAACTCTTCAAATAATTCTTTTTGACGCTTGGAAATTCTTGATGGGGTCTTGACATCAACCCTGACTAGCAAATCCCCTTTCCCGTAGCCGGATTTTTTCGGCATTCCTTTGCCTGCGACTTTTACAACACTTCCCGATTGAATGCCTTCCGGAATTTTGAGATGCACCGGACCGTAAAGCGTTGGTATTTCTATTTTATCCCCAAAAACCGCTTGAGAAAAATTAATCTGCAAATCAAAATGCAAATCATTTTCATTTCGTTTAAATTTCTGGTGAGCGGTTAAAATGATAGTGACATATAAATCTCCGCTTTTACCTCCGAACGGCGCGGCATTGCCTTTGCCACTAACGCGAAAAGTGTCTCTTGAATCTATCCCGAAAGGTATCTTTATTTTTAATCTTTCTATTTCTTTTTTTACGCCTGCTCCGCCGCAATCCGAGCATTTATGTTTCGGCACTTTGCCGGAACCGAGGCAAGCATGACAAACACTATGTTGAGCGACTGTGCCGCCAAAAAAAGTTCTGTAATGACGCTCAACTCTGCCTGACCCTCCGCATTTGTCGCAGTTGATAATTTCGCTTTTCGGCTCGGCTCCGGAACCATGACATCTTAAACATTCGGCTTCTCTTGAAAAAGAGATTTCTTTTTCTCTGCCAAAAGCGGAGTCCTCAAGTTCTATAGCCAAAGATACGCGGATATCTTCACCTCGAGCTTGCCTTGCCGGCTCCCTATCTCTGCCAGACGCGCCAAAACCGCCAAAAAATTGCTCAAAAATATCGGAAAAATCTCCCGCCCCTGCTCCGGCTCCGCCAAAATCCCATTGAAATCCTCCTCCTCCAAAACCCGCTCCTCCCCCGGGCTGAGCTCCTCCTTCAAATGCTTGCCCGTAAGTGTCGTACTGTTTACGTTTTTCTTTATCGGATAATACTTGATACGCCGTGTTTATTTCTTTGAATTTTTCTTCATCGCCCCCGGATTTGTCGGGATGGTGTTTGTGAGCAAGCTTGCGATACGCTTTTTTAACATCTTCTTCCGAAGCGTCGCGATTAACGCCTAATATTTTATAATAGTCTTTTGACATCAATAAGATTTAATTTATGCTTAGGAGTGTGGAATCCGAACAAAATCAATTTAGCGGAGTGAATTCTGGCAAGATTCAAGGCGGGAGGAGGAAGCGGTAGTTTACACTACCGCGACGACGAGCAACGCAGAAGCTTGCCAGAATTCGCCCGCCCTTCGGGAAGTAGAAAAAACGGCTGATTTCTTCGTTACTCCTTCTCAATGTAGGATAGACTACATTTTCGTCGCCCGCCTGCCATAGCCTGTCATGGAAATCATACTCAACAATACGAATTAAGTTGCCAGTCGGAAATAACATCTATGAATGGAGCTAGGCTTATGGCGGGCAGGTCGCGTCTAGAAATCATCTCATTTTTTCGCTTCTAAATTGATTTTGTTCGGATCCCACACTCCTAGGATTTCTTTATCAACTGTTTCCGTCTGCTTTTTGATTACATTGGCCGCCATGAGAATTTGCGCCAAAATCCAGGCAATGAGAAGCGCAAAACGATTTACAAAAAATCCAAAAGATTTAAAAGTTAAAAACACGGATACCGCGACAACTAATGGCAAAAATTCTTTATACGGCGAAAGATATCGATTGACATAAGAATTAAAAAGAGATGAAACAAGTTCCGAGAAATTTTCTTTGCCTGTTATTTCAATTCCCAGCTTTTTGCCAAGTTCAGTTTTTTGCTTATTCAACTCATTTTGGATCTCTTTGTCTATGAGCGCCTGGCTTATCTTTATCCCCTGCAACGCTTGCGGAGGGATCGCGAAAGGCAAGCTTCCGGCAGGAATCGCGCCGCTTATTCCTCCCAAGCTTTGCTCTATGGAAGAATTGATATTTGCTTTAAGCAATTCATCAACGGTCATTCCCTTTTGATAACCCGGGATTCTTGGTCCTATAAACGGCTCAGCCAATGAAACAAGACGATCAAGAGAATTTCCTTTTAATTGAAGTTTTTCTAAATTAATCGGATAAAAATAACTGGCAAAACCGAATAATATCGCCATCGCCGTTACCATGGAAGATCCGCCAAAAAGCAAAAGCGGATAAAAGCTCACTTTAAGCCGATTTTGAATGCTGCCGGCCATCCTTCGTTGAGCGTAAAACAACAAAAGGAACGCAAGAAAAGCGCCTAACCATGATTCCCTCTCTGGCGCAAAAACCGCCAGAAAACCGGCTAAAAAAGCGGCGAACACGGCGCAGATTTCCTTGCTTGAAAAAACAAATGCGGAAAAAAAGAACAAAGCGATGGAAAAAATACTTAATCCAAGCATCAGCAACACATCGCGCCACGCGAAAAGACTCAATCCATTTTTAAATTGAATCCAAATCGCCAGAGAAAAAGCGAACACCGCGACTATAAAAACCAGATGAATAATTCTATGTTTAGAAAGCATTAATGTTTTTAAAATTCGAATTAGGATTTAGCGCTTCGCGCTTCGGATTTTATTTATTTCTTCTCTTCATATTCCCCTTCTATCGGCTTATCTTTATCCTCTCCGCCTTCATGCCCTCCTTGCTCTTGATTTTCGCTCCCGCCGGCTTGTCCTTTTTGCTGGTATATTTCAGAACCTACTTTTTGCGCGGCAAGCGATAATTCCTGTGTCGCCTTCTTAATAGATTCCACGTCGCTTCCTTCATTGGCTTTCTTTAAATCAGCCACTTTCGCTTCAAGTTCCTTTTTCAATTCATCTTTGATCTTATCGGCAAAATCCCGCAAAGTTTTCTCGGTTGAATAAATAAGCGCTTCCGCCTGATTTTTCGTCTCCGCTATTTCTCTGTTTTTTTTGTCTTCTTCCGCGTGCATTTCGGCGTCTTTTTTCATCTTTTCTATTTCTTCTTTAGTCAGGCCGAAAGACGCTTCTATCCTTATAGATTGCTCTCTGCTGGTGGCTTTGTCTTTGGCGGAAACATTTAAAATGCCGTTGGCGTCAATATTAAACGTTACTTCCACTTGAGGAACGCCGCGGGGAGCAGGCGGTATACCATCCAGAATAAATCTTCCCAAAGTTTTATTATCGCGCGCCATTTCCCGCTCGCCCTGAAGCACATGCACTTCAACGGACGGCTGATTGTCCGCGGCTGTTGAGAAAATCTGCGATTTAGAAACGGGGATAGTCGTGTTTTTCTCAACCATCTTTGTAAATACACTGCCAAGAGTTTCTATGCCGAAAGAAAGCGGCGTGACATCAAGCAATAATATGTCGCGAACATCTCCCTGCAAAACTCCCCCTTGGATAGCGGCGCCTAAAGCCACTACTTCGTCGGGGTTAATGCCTTTGTGCGGTTCTTTGCCAAAAAGCTTTTTGACCTCTTCCTGCATTTTCGGCATCCTAGTCTGCCCGCCTACCAAAATAACTTCGTCAATTTCCGATATTTTAAACTTGGCATCTTCCACGACTTTTTTGGTTATTTCAACTGATTTTTGGATATAGTCTCCGACCAGATTTTCCAGCTGGGCCCTGGTGAATTTGATGTTGAAATGCTTCGGTCCATCTTCTGTGGAAGTAATGAACGGCAAATTAACATCGGTCTCTACTGTGCTTGAAAGCTCATGTTTGACCTTTTCCGCCGCTTCTTTTAATCTTTGCAAAGCAAGAACATCTTTAGAGAGGTCAATCGCCTGTTCTTTTTTAAATTCCGCGATCAGCCAATGAATGATTTTTTGGTCAAAATCATCTCCGCCAAGATGAGTATCTCCGCCAGTGGCTTTGACTTCAATGGTGTCATCGGCAATTTCCAGCACCGAAACATCGAATGTGCCGCCCCCGAAATCGTAAACAACGATTTTTTCGTTTTTCTTTTTGTTCATGCCGTAAGCCAAAGCGGCGGCTGTCGGCTCATTGATGATTCTTTTAACCTTCAGTCCGGCAATCTCCCCGGCATCTTTAGTAGCTTTTCTCTGGCTATCGTCAAAATATGCGGGCACAGTGATAATTACTTCTTCGATTTTTTCGCCCAATCGTTCTTCGGCATCTTGCTTGAGTTTTTGCAAAATCATGGCGGAAATCTCCGGCGGCGAATACCATTTGTCGCCAATTTTCACTTCCACTCCGCCATGCGCCGCCTCTTTCATTTCATACGGCATCAGTTTTAAATCTCTTTGCACTTCAGCATCGGAAAACCTGCGTCCGATCAAGCGTTTGATGGAAAACAAGGTGTTTTTCGGATTAGTAACGGCCTGTCTTTTGGCAAGCAAACCGACAAGACGATCGCCGCCTTTAGTCAGCGCGACCATTGAGGGCATAGTGCGATTGCCTTCTTTATTTTCCAATATTTTCGGCTCGCCTCCTTCCATCACCGCCATCGCCGAATTAGTCGTACCAAGATCAATTCCTAAAATTTTTGGCATAATTAAATAATGAAGAATGATAAATGAAGAGTGATAAATAAATTAATTGCTTTATCTTCTTCATTTATCATTTATCATTTATCATTTATCATTACTTATTTTTACTGATACTTTAACCCTCGCAGGGCGAATCACTTTATCGTGCAACTTATATCCCTTTTGCAATTCCTCTATTATCTCATCATCCTCCTTTTCGGGCAACTCTTCATGAGCTACTGCTTCATGCAAATATGGATCAAATTTATCGCCGACAGATGAAATCTTCTCCACTCCCGCATTTTTCAATAAACTGTCAAGCTGGCTTTTAATGTTTTTAATACCGGCTAGCCATCCATTGCCTGCTATATCGTCGGGTATTTGCTTAAAAGCAAGCTCAAAGCTGTCCAAAATTGCGAGTAGTTTTATCAATAAATCTTTTTGAGCGAACTTTCTGAATTCATCCATATTTTTTTCCTGCTCTTTTTTTAGATTGGCAAAATCCGCTTTTAAGCTCTTGGCCAAATCAAGAAATTCCTGTTTTTCTTTTTCACACTTCTCTAAAGCTTCTTTAAGTAAAACTACTTCACTTTCAGTATTTTTTTCTTCTTGTTGGTCTGGCATATTATATATAAAATTACTTATTCTTCCTCGATTAATGTTTGTAACAATCTCAAATTTTTCTTATAATTCATTCTCTTCGGCCCGAACATTACGATTATCCCGTCTTCGCCGCCAAAAATTCTATGCTTCATTATTATCATGCTGAAATCCTTCGCGTTGTTTATCGGGTTTTCCTTGCCAATAAGCACTGTCGGCTTATCGTTTTCAAGTATGGAATGGAAAGCTTTTAAATTAGCTTCCATGGAATCCACTATATCGCCAAAATGCCTTCTCATCGAAAAATCCTCCAGTTCCGGCTGTGACAAGACTTCATGAATACCGGACTTAAACATTATTTTCTCTTTGCTTATCGGACCGGAAAATACAGTGCTGCTGGATAGCGCGGAAAGCGTCCTGCCAAGCTCCGCGAAAAGACTATGCTCTTCGGCGCGCAACCGCATAATCTGCTGTAAAATTCCGGCAAGAACTTCTTCTCTCGCTGTTTTTGATTCTATCTCGTCCAGCAACATATTGACAAAAATTCGATAACCTTTGTCAGTCGGCACTCTGCCGGCGGAAGTATGAGGCTGATATAAAAATCCATCTTCATCAAGAAGAGCCAGTTCATTGCGTAAAGTGGCCGTACTGGTGTCAAAGCTGCCACATTCGGCTATCCATTTAGAACTGACCGGCTGGGCATTTTTGATGTATTCATTGATGACAGTGAGCAACAATGATTTTTGACGTTCATCCATTGTGTCATTCATTATGCCATTCTAAAAAATTAGCACTCTTATGTCAAGAGTGCTAATTCACCAATATATTTTTCCACGAGAAATTTTTTAT
>CAYIVQ010000002.1:17298-24048 GCA_964366905.1 uncultured Candidatus Saccharibacteria bacterium | reverse complement strand
AATAAATTTATTTGTTAATAGTTATTGAGTATAGTCTATACAATTAAATAGTCAACCCCGTTAGAAGTTTTAAAAATTCTCACAAGATAAAATCAGGGAAGCCGTAAGGCGATTCGCCTTGTGCCGATATTTTAAAACAAACCTTCTACGAACTTCTAAACGGGGTCAACCCCTTTATTTTTCCCCAAAATGCCACCTGTATATTTCTTCCGCCACGGCGACGGCCGATTGCGATCCTTGCCCGCCTTTTTCCATTAAAATAATTAAAACTATGGATGGATCTTCGTATGGAGCAAAAGAGTTGAACCACGCGTGAGTTTCTTCCCCGCTTGTTTGGGCGGTTCCGGTTTTACCGGCGACCGCCACCGGAAGAGTTTGTAGTCGTTGTGCTGTTCCTGAAAGCACAGTTTCTCTCAGTCCTTTTTTAACTATTTCCAAATTTTTTTCGCTGATAAAATTATCTCTTATAATCTTAGTGGGATTTTCAAATAAAACTGTTTTATCGCTGTCAACCGCTTTTTTTACAAGAATCGGTTTGATTAATTTGCCGCCGTTAGCCAAAGCGGAATATCCGACAGCAACCTGAAGCGGGGTAACCAAAAGATTGCCTTGGCCTATGGAAGTATTATATGTGTCTCCAAGATACCATTTCTCATTCCATGTTTTTTCTTTCCATTGCGGATCCGGAATGATGCCTTTGCCTTCTTGGGGCAAATCAATGCCGCTGGGAGCTCCGAATCCGAATCTTTCCAAATAGAATTTCATTTTAGCCGTTCCAAGCCCTTTGAGATCTCCATATCCTCCGCCTATGGTATAGAAAAAAGTGTTCACGGAATCGGCAATAGCCCGCACCACATTAACATCCCCATGCCCTCCGGCTTTCCAATCCCTGAAAGTATAGACAATGCTCGGATCGTATTGGTTGGTGATTGTAATGGCTCCCGTGCTTAAAACGGAAGTTCGTTCAGAAATCAATTTCTCTTCAAGCGCTGCTGCCGCAAAAAACGGCTTGATTGAGGAGCCAGATGAATATTGGCCGGATATGACCCGATTAAAAAACGGCCTGCGAGGATCTTGAATTAGGCTCTGATATGCTTCTCGCGACGATACGGTTGAAAAAATATTGTTGTCATAGGCAGGAAGACTGGCTAACGCCAAAACCTCTCCGGTTTTCGGGTTTATAGCTACTGCGGACGCCCCGGTCGCGGTATCGTTTTGCTTCAATTCTTGTTCAAGCACATCAACGATTTTCTGCTGCAATCCTTTGTCTATGGTTAAGACAAGATCAAACCCCGGCGAAGCGTCTTTCACTTGCCTTTCTTTTTTCAAGCTCGAAATGGCGTCAACTTCTCTTTCAATGATGCCATTGTTGCCGCGAATATAAGAATCGTAATAAAACTCCAGCCCGAGCTTGCCTATCAAATCAAGCGAGGACAACTCCGGTCTGGATTTCAGATCACTCTCTGATACGCGGTCAGTATACCCGAGCGTATGCGCGAAATAATTGCCGTCAGGATAATGCCTGACCGATCTTTTTTTGAGCTCCACTCCGGGGAAATCTAAAAGCCGCGTTTCCAGAGAGAGAGCTGTTTCTCTTTCTATGTTTTCTTTTATAATGACGGGGTTAATGTCCGCGAGGCTTAATTTCGCAAAACGCTCTTCTAAAGCCAATTCCTGTATTCCGACAAATTTGGCAAGATTTACGGCTAACGCCGCGCGATCATTTTTATTTTTAGGCAGATCAGCCGGAATAACAACCAAATCAAATCCGGGTATGTTCTCAACTAATGGAGTCATATTTCTGTCATAAAAAATGCCTCTCTGAGCAAAAACCGGATAGTTTCTGGTCTTATTGTTCCCGGCCATCTTTGTATATTTCTCATTTTGCGCTATCTGCATATATCCGGCTTTCCCGATAAAAATCAGGAAAACAACGGCAATAACCGCTAAAAGAACTAAAAAATTCTTATCGGGAATCGGCATTTCAAATTTAGAATTATCGAGTTTTTCCGCGGAATGCTTATCAAGAAGAATTTCTTCCGGTTCAATCGACCATTTTTCAGATTTTTTTATAAAGTAATCCATCGTTTAAAAGGAAGATAGAATAATATCCCTAAAACAACATTCGCCAACGCTCCCCATAAAGTTCCGATAAAAAAAGATAAAATATTGATTGACAAATTATTGGGATAAATTCCGACAAAAAAAGATAAATTCATCAAACTGAAAATAGAGGCATTGAAAATAATGGAGCTTAATATGATAAACAGAAAAAAATGAAAAATACTTTTGCGAGGTAAAAGTATTGAAGACAAATCAGCAAGCCATACTGTTAAAATTAAACTAAAAGCTGTTATTCCGAAGCCCAAACCGGAAAAAGCGTCTAAAATCAAGCTCGCCGCCAAAGCAGCTCCGGCGACTTCTCTGAATCTCCCGCCAAGAAAAATATTTAAGATCAGAACTGCCAGCGCCGGATTAAAATACGCGTCGGGGATTTTCCAGCGTCCGAGAAATGAAACTTGAAAAACAACAACCAACAAAAGAAATCCGGTAAAAATAATTTTGTTCCATTTGCTATTCATTTCGAGATGATTATAAAGACCTTCGTATCAAGAAATCCGGAATATGACGGCTTCACAAAAGCCTGCTTGAATACGCCTTCTCCGGCAGACGCGATTTCCGCCACTCTGCCAACTATTAAATCTTTCGGATACATGCCGTCAAGCCCTGAAGTTAAAATCAAATCGTCTTTATTCAATTCGCTTTCTCTCTCTATCAGATCCATTAAAAGCATGCTGCCTCCGGCGCTGCCACTCAACACGCCGCTCGCGGACAAAGACTCTGATTTAACATTCACTTTATTGCTTTGATCGGATATTAAAAGCACCAGTGAATATTTGTCGTATGTTTTTCGCACTCTGCCGAAAAGTATGTTGCCAGGAATAATAACGGGCATGTTTTCAGCAATCCCGTCTTTCGCGCCTTTATTCAAGGTTGCGTAATGCGAAAAACTGTGCGGGCCAAAACCGGTCATTTCCGCTTCCTTGAGCTCGATTTCTTGTTTCTCTTGAAATCCCAACTGTTGTCTGAATAAACGATTCTCTTCTTCAACCGCTCCAAGGCTGACAATTTTCGCTTCAAGCTCCGCGTTCTTTCTAACAAGCTCTCCATTTTCAATGTTTAAATCTTTTATGCCGGCAAAAAAACGCGCGGTTTTGAAGAAAAATCCTGAAATGTTGAGTGAAATGCTATTAAATGGCGCCGCAACGGCGACAAGCGCGCGCTCAACCGGCTTTGAAGGTAAAATATTATTTAAAAAAACAAGCAGCAAAATTAATGCTACTGTGACGCCAAAAACTTTTATCTTTTTGCTTATTGGAGATGACATTGATAAAACAAGCGGGTAGAATATGGCGGGTAGGCAGTAGAAATTCTAACCCTACTCGCTACTCGCTAAGTTCTATATTCTATATTACCTAATATTGCGATTTTGCTAAAATATCGGAGAGAGAGTCTAAATTTTCCAGAATAATGCCTGTTCCGATAACAACAGATGTCAGCGGATCCTCCGCCACTCTGACCGGCATTTTAGTTTCTTCTTCTATCAACTTGTCCAATCCGCGCAAAAGCGACCCGCCCCCTGTCAGCACGATTCCGTTTTTTGACAAATCCGCCACAAGTTCCGGAGGAGTCATTTCAATCGCCGCCTTCACCGCGTTCACAAGTATTTTGATGGAATGAGCTATCGCTTTTCGTATTTCCTCATCGGTAACCGTCACTTCTTTTGGCAGGCCGGAAATCAAATCTCTCCCCTGCATCACGTCTTCCAGCTTTTCATCCAAAGGATATGCCGAGCCTAAAGAAAGTTTTATCTTTTCCGCGGCGGTTTCGCCCAAAAGTAATTTATATTCGTCTCGAGCGTATCTAACTATGTCTTGATTCAACTTATCTCCCGCCGCTTTTAAATTTTTTGAAACCACTATGCCGCCAAGCGATATTACGGCGATATCCGCCGTGCCTCCACCGATATCAATAATCATATTGCCCACTGCTTTATGAATCGGCATACGGCATCCAATCGCCGCGGCTACCGGCTCTTCAACTAAATAAACTTCGCGCGCGCCGGCATTTCTGGCAGCGTCTTCAACAGCCCGTTTTTCCACTTCGGTAATTTGTGAAGGAATCCCGATGACCACTCTTGGGCGCGGAACAATGGTAAAATTATCTTTGTGTACTTTGTCTATAAAATGCTTGAGCATTTGTTCGGTAACCTCAAAATCGGAAATCACACCTTCAAACAACGGGCGAATGGCGGTAATGTGCGGAGGAGTCCGCCCGATCATGGTCTTTGCTTCTTTCCCAATCGATAAAACCTGGCCGGTTTTTTTATTAATCGCCACGACAGACGGCTCATTGATAACTATCCCTCTCCCATGCACATAAACAAGGGTATTTGCAGTACCCAGATCAATGCCCATATCTTTTGAAAAATAACCAAAGAATTTATCAAGCATAAAAATAATTTCAGATTTCGAATGATTGAATTTTAAATGTTTCGAAAATCAGGAAATTCCGTCATTCATTCGAAATTATAAATTAGAAATTTTTTCTAAACCCTTAATACCCACCATCTTTGCTGTTCTATCTGATCGTTTCTTAATTTCCACTTTCCTCTGCGCCATAGTTTTTTCCGAAATGACAACTCTCCAATACGAGCCAATCAGATCCGCTTCGGCAAACTTTTGCCCAGCGGACACGCCATTTCGATCATCATATAAGACGCTGGCGGATTCGGAAAGTTTCTTATAAATTTTTCCCGCCTCCGCAAAAATCTTTTTGCTCGTTTTCTTATCTTTACTCTCAAGAGCTATTAAATGGATATGAAACGGGGCAAGCTCTTTGGGCCAAATAATCCCTTTCTCATCATTATGAACCTCAACAACAGAGCCCATGATTCTCCCCAGTCCGATGCCGTAACAGCCCATTATCATCGGTTTTTCGTTGCCGTTTTCATCGGTAAAATTGGCTTTCATTTGCGCGGAAAATTTCGTCCCCAAAGTAAAAATATTCCCCGCTTCAATGGATTTTACTTCTTTCAAAGCAATACCGCAAGACGAGCAATTTTCTCCGCTTTTTTTGTCCGCTATTTCTATGTTTTTCGAGTAATGGCCGTTCTGGCAAAAAACCACGACATCTTCTCCAGCGTCTGTCGGGACCTGAAATTCGTGAGACACTTCTTTGGAAAATACTCCGCCGGAAGCCTCCGCGACCAAAACAGGCAAACCGCATCTTTTAAAAATTTTTAAATACGCCTTTTTGACCGTTTCATAATATTTTTTTCTGTCTTCTTCGCCGGTATGGAAACTGTATAAATCTTTCATGATAAATTCTCTGCCGCGCAACAGCCCGGACTTTGATCTCAACTCATCTCGGAACTTGGTTTGAATTTGATATAAAGCAAACGGCAAATCTTTATATGAAAAAGAATGCTTGCGAATGATGTCGGTAATCACTTCTTCGTGAGTCGGCCCCAACGCCAGTTCTCTGCTCTGTCTGTCTTTTAATTTATATAAATCATCAACGCTCTCCCATCTGCCGGTTTCCATCCAAAGCTCTTTGGGATGCAAAGCTGGCATAAGTATTTCTTGGCCGCCGATTTTTCGCATCTCTTCCCTGATGATATTCTCTATTTTTTTGAGTACGATAAACCCGAGCGGCAAAAATGAATACGCCCCGCTCATGAGTTTATCCACATATCCGCCGCGCGTCAAAAACCGAGCATTAACGCTTGGCTCGTCTTTCGGCGCTTCCTTCTTTATTTTAGCGAATAGTTGAGATTGGAACATTGTAGTACTCCGAATACTACCAGTAATATGCTTGAATTTCAAGCTGAATAAGTTATTAAATATTAACCTGTAATTATGGATCCGAGTTGCTCGCCTTGAGCCGCTTTGAGAATATTATCTTCTTGAAAAAGATTAAAAACTAAAATCGGCAGATTATGCTCCATTGCCAAGCCAATTGCCGCCATATCCATAACTTTCAAGTCCTTTTCCATAATTTCTTTGTAAGACAGCTCCGGATAAAGCTTGGCGTCTTTGTCCAGCTTCGGATCTTTGTCGTACACGCCGCCGACTTTAGTCGCTTTCATCAAAATATCAGCGCCGATTTCCAACGCTCTCAACGCGGCCGCCGTGTCGGTGGAAAAATACGGATTGCCTGTGCCTGCGGCAAAAATCACCACTCTGCCTTTCTCAAGATGGCGAATAGCTCGCTTGCGAGTGTAACTTTCCGCGACTCTTGGCATTTCAATCGCACTCTGGACTCGCGTATCCACGCCTTCTTTTTTGAAAGCGTCTTCCAACGCCAGCGCGTTCATAACGGTCGCCAACATTCCCATATAGTCCGCAGTCGCTCTGTCTATCCCTTCTTCGGTTGACGCTTTATAGCCGCGAAAAATATTGCCTCCGCCGATTACCACGCCGATTTGCATGCCAAGATCCGCCACTTTCTTTACTTGCTTTGCTATCATATTGGCAATCTTGGGATCAATGCCGTATTGATGATCGCCGAGGAGCGCTTCACCTGATAGTTTAAGTAATATTCTTTTATATTTTTTAGCAGTCATATAAAATAATTAATAATTGAAAATTATAGTATCTCCTTCTTTATACTCTCCTTTGATTATTCTTTCTGCGATCCGATTTTCAATTTTTTCTTGGACCACTCTTCTCAATTCGCGAGCGCCAA
>CAYIVQ010000002.1:0-17198 GCA_964366905.1 uncultured Candidatus Saccharibacteria bacterium | reverse complement strand
GCGATCCGATTTTCAATTTTTTCTTGGACCACTCTTCTCAATTCGCGAGCGCCAAACGCCACGCTATGCCCTTCTTGCGCAATACTATCTATCAGCTCTTCATTGATTTGCAATTTATATCCTCTTTCATCAAGCCGCTTATTCAAATCTTTGAGCATTAAAACGGCAATTTGCCTGACCTCCTTTGGTTTAAGAGGTTGAAACACAATCACCGCGTCAAACCGATTTAAAAACTCCGGCTTGAAAATATTGCCTCGCATAAGATACTCCATCAGCCGTCCGTGTATAACATCCAAATTCTGGCCAGTTTGCGTATATTCCCGTATGAATTCCGCTCCGGCATTGGACGTAGCGATGATAATAGTGTTGCGAAAAGACACTTTGCGTTGAAAAACGTCCGTCAGCCTGCCCTCGTCAAGCACCTGCAAAAATAAATTTACCACATTCGGATGCGCTTTTTCCAGCTCATCAAGCACAACCAACGAAAAAGGATGCTCGCGGATTTTGTCCGCGAATTGCGCTTCAGTGTTCGTATCAATATTGCCGATCAATCGATTAACCGAATCCGCCCCTTGATACTCAGTCATGTCTAAGCGTATCATGCGTTCTTCGGAACCGAAATAAACATCCGCCAGCGCTTTTGCCGTTTCTGTTTTGCCAACCCCTGTCGGTCCTAAAAATAAAAATGTTCCGATTGGTTTTTTTCTTTCTTTGATGCCCGCCCTGATTCGCCTCATGGCGGTAGCAATCTGAATAATTGCTTCGTCTTGGCCTATGATTTTCTGATGAAGAAGTATTTCCATATTCAATAATTTGGCTTTTTCTTCCCCCTCTACTCTTCCCAGCGGAATGCCAGTCTTTTGGGAAACAATTTCGGTAACATGGTCTTGAGTGACTACTTTGCCGTATAATTTATGGCCGGACACATATGACAATACTTCGGAAAGCAAATCTACGGCTTTGGCGGGAAATGGAATGTTTTGTATAAAAGAACTCGCGGAATTGACTATCTCAAATAAGGCGTAGTAAGAAAGAAATAAGCCGTGCCTTCGTTCCAGTTTGGGAACCATATCTTCTAAAATCAAAAGCGTGGAAGGTTCGTCAAGCTCCGGCACATCAATCTTTTCCAGAAGCGCCGATACTGTCGATGCCGCTTCAATATTGGAATGATACGAAGAATTATCGGTAAAAGCGATTAATTGGAACAGTTCCGATTTTAAATACGGGGCGATCACTTCGGAAATATCCAAAGCGCCGACCTCCTCTCTTCTTTGAGGACCGATAAAATCATGCAAATTTTCCACCACTAAAATCACATTGCCGGCCCGCAAACATTCGGATAAAATTTTATTCAACAGATCAACCGATGATGCCTGATCGCGGCTTTTTGCCAAAACCATATTCATATCAAGCCGCGCCATTCTTTTGTGCCTTAATTGTTCAAGCGCTTCACCGTCAAATATCCTCTGCGCCAATCCTAAAATAACGCTCTTTCGGCCAACGCCCGGCTCGCCGACCAATATGGCGTTGTTTTTGCCTGACTTGGCAAGAACCATTTCCAACTGGTCAATCTCTCGCGTTCTCGCTAATATGTGCATATGCTCGGCGGAACTGACGCTATTAGCAAAAATACTTTTGCTGTACGCGTTTAAAGTCGGGGTATATCCGTATGCCCAATCATCCGCCAATCCGCGCACTCTTTGAAAATTAGACAAGAAATGTTTTGGAGCCAAATACTCGTTAGAATATCTTTCTTCCCAATCAGCCACCTGCAAGACATCTTCTTTCCTGACGCCAAAATCAAAAAATATTCTCTGAATGGTTTTATCATTTAAAACCGCGGCGGAAAATATGCCGCTCAATGTTATGAACTGAAACCCTCCGGCGGCGGATAAATCCAGCGCACTTTTTAAAAGCTCGCGAAATTCTTCCTGATACAAACTTTTTCCCGGCTCAAGCCTGTATTGTGAATTAACTATCACTTCAATGCTTTTTTCAAAATCTTGTTTATTCACCAAAAGCCGACTGAATATAAAATCAGTCCTTCTATTTTTCAAAAGCGCGTAAAGAACCACCATCGGCGATAAAGCGATTTTCTTTTTAACGGCGAAAAGCGCCGCTTTTTCCATTGTTTTTGCCGATTCAAAATCCAGAAACTCGGCAATATTCAAATCGGCGCCGCCGACGAAATAATTCTTAACTTCCGCAAGCGGCATAATTTTCCCCACTCGTTTCAAACGGAAAGAGTAAAACATCCAAAACAGCGCGAGCCAAATATTAACAGTTGCCACTATCAGAAATAATCCCAGCGACTGCTCCGAGCCCAGATCGGTCGGTGCCGGCTGCGGCTTTGGAAAAAGAAAGAAAAGCAAAAACAGCGCGGCAAGCATCGCAAAAATAATTTGGGCGGGAATGACAAGCCAAATCGGATATTTCAGCACTTTATAAGTTCTGGATTTTAGCAGATTAAACATATTTTAATCCCAAATATAACAAATAAATCGAAATAAACGGCATTAAAATCCATCCGGCCAAAAATACCGCGCCGATTGCCAAAACAAATATTTCAAATATAAGTCCGAAAACTATAAACACAGTCCGCAAAATCATCCCCAAAACCCTGGACATAAAATTGCCGAAAAACGCCCAAAATATCAGTTCCGGGTCAAAGCCTTTCGGATACACGAACCAATAACGATGCCATGATGAAAAGAAAGTCCTTAATAACAACGGAACGGAAAAAATCCCCAACGCGAATTTCATGAAGAAAACCCAAGTTTCCAGAATTTTTGCCGGCGCTTCCCAAAAAAGCCAAACAAAAAACATCAAAACGATGTTTTTTTCATAAAATTTCTCCTCCAATTGAATTTGCACTTTCTCTTCCATGCTTCCCTTATTTTACCATCTCTTCCATTTACCAGCAATCCATGATATAAAAAAGTTAAAATTCGAACCTTAACAAAGGAGGAAGTTATGTATAACGGCCAAACAGTTAGTGTTGTATTGCCGACTTTCAATGAAGAGAAAAGTATTAAAGATGTCATAGATAGCTTTATGGCTATCCGATACGTTGATGAGATAATAGTCATAGACAACAATGCATCGTTGCGAACGCGGCTGGAAGTGATGAAAACAAATGCAAGATTAATAAGAGAACCGCGACAGGGCTACGGCCACGCGCTTACACGTGGAATGGTCGAAGCAAAAGGAGATATAATCGTCACATGCGAACCAGACGGCACATTTGAATCAATGGATATTGAGAAGCTTCTCGTCTACAGCGATAATTTTGATGTTGTATTTGGCACCAGAACTTCAAAATGCTGCATTGAAGACGGCGCGTATATGCCTTGGCCGATCAGAATTGGGAACATAATGGTAGCGAAATATTTGAAACTGCTTTTCGGCGGCCCATCGCTGACAGATGTAGGATGCACTTTTAAGCTGATTAAAAGATCGGCATATGAAAAAATCAGAAATTCTCTATACACGGGGGATGGTAGATTCTCTCCTCATCTCATGATTGAGATTATTCGTAACCAAGTACCGTGTATAGAAATCCCGGTCCACTTCAAAAAAAGAATCGGCGAGTCCGGCTATACCGGAAGCATCTGGAAAGCTGCAAAACTTGGATTTCGAATGGTTCTTTTAATAACTTCGCAAAAACTAAAAAAATAGCTTCCATCAATCACACGATGGAAGCTTTTTTTCAATTGAAAAACGGCTGACTTTAGTGTAATATGATTACAATCTTAAACCTATGAAATATTATTATGATTCCAAAAATCATTCATTATTGCTGGTTTGGCAATAACTTAAAAACCCCTGAAATTCTTGATTGTATTGAAAGCTGGAAGAGAGCCTGCCCGGATTTTGAAATTAAAGAATGGAACGAACTCAATTTTCCCATCAAAAAATTTTCATTTGCCAACCGCATGCATAATGAAAAAAAATGGGCATTTGTCGCAGATTATGCGCGCCTGCAAATTCTCTATGAACACGGCGGTTTTTATCTCGACACCGATATGCTCTTGTTCCAATCCCTTGAACCTCTTGCCCGCAACTCTTGCGTCCTCGGTGAAGAATCTACGGGAGTCATAAGCGCAGGGATAATAGGCGCGGAAGCGCACCATCCATTTATAGAAATGTGCAGAAAATTTTATGACGAAAACACTAAAAATCTTATTACAATCCCTCGCGCTCTCTCGCAAGTGTTTGAATCTTATACCGATAAATCAAATATTGTCGTATGTCCGCCAAAAATTTTTTACCCATTCGATAGCGACCATATTAAAGAGTTCCGCGGACAAGACCTTGGTCCCGATGTTATTGGAGTACACCTCTGGCATTATTCATGGGGGCATCCGCTTAACAAGTTTTTCAAGAAAATCGGTATTTATCGTTTCGGCAAACAAGCGGTTGAAGCGCTTGGCATTAAAAAACTTCTGAAAAAACTTTTAAGATTTATTTAAAATATGATAAACAGAAGTAAAATTAAATATTCTCTTCAAAAATTTTTGCCAAAAATGATCTTTGGTTTAATTCTTGGGCTTTGGCAAAAGATATTTATTAAAATCGTAAATGCCATTGATGGAATTCGCTTAAAAAGCTTTGCAACTTATCGTTCAATAAAAACAATGCACCGAGGACATAACTTTTCTATTTTTATATCCCCTAAAAACGGATTTATTGATGAACATATTTATCTCTATGGAACATACGAACCGCATATACTTGATTTGATTGCGAAATATCTCAAAAAGGGAGATGTTTTTGTAGACGTCGGAGCAAATATCGGACAACATAGCATGTTTGCGGCATCGATAGTTGGCAATAGCGGGAAAGTATATTCTTTTGAACCAATTCCTTATATTTATAATCAACTTCTGGATAGTGTGAAAATTAACCATTTTGAGTCTATAGTTGATGCGTATAATATAGCTCTTGGTGAAGAAGGTAAAACAGAAACTCTGCATATTGAAACAAACAATGTTGGCGGTTCTTCAATCATTGGACCCCATGGTAAAGACAATAAAGAAATTATCATCAATATAAAAAAAGGTGATGCTATGTTGGGGAATATTAAACATATCAATATGGTCAAAATAGATGTGGAGGGATATGAATATGAAGTCTTAGCGGGAATGCAAAAAACTCTTGCCATTCATAAGCCAATTATAATTCTTGAATTTTCCGGTCAATTATATTTTTCTAGAGGAAACAACAATGGCGATAAAATCATTTCTCTTTTAGAAAATATTGGCTATGCCTTATACGACATAGAAGATTACATGGAAAAAATAATCGTAAAACAGGATTTTCTTTCTAAATTCACACTGGGCAAAGCTCAATGCGATCTTCTTTGCCTGCCAAAAAATAATAATTATGAAATTTAGCATTATAACTCCAACATATAAACGCGCAGATAAGCTCACTCGCGCGATTGAGTCAGTCCTTCGACAAACCTATGCGGACTGGGAGATGATTATCGTAAATGATTCTCCGGATGATGTTAATTATACTTCATTTGAGAGAGCTATTATCGACCCACGGATTATCTATCTGAAAAATGAGCGGAATATGGGAGTAAATTATTCGAGAAATTATGCGCTCGATAATTTATCCATTAACTCTTCATTTATTATTTTCCTTGACGACGACGACTGGTTCGCAAAAGATACGCTCTTAAACTTTAAAAAAATAATTACAGAAAATCCTAAAGAAAATTGGTTTATTACTAATCGTGCTAATAAAAATGGGGGACATTTGACTTTTGCTCCTAAAAATAATTATCATTATTCTTACACACTAGACTACTTAATCTTAAAAAGATTTAAAGGTGACGCAACACACTGCATAAGGACAAACATAATAAAAAATATATATTTCTCAAAATCAATCAAACAAGCAGAGGAATGGTTTTTCTTTTATCAAGTTGGTTTAAACAATAAATTTTACTATGACAACCATAATTCAACATTCAGCGATGGATATGATCAAATACACGGTCTTAATTTCAGAAAGATAATCAAATTGGAAAAAATAAAAAATACTTTAAAACTTTTCACTGAGGGGATAACAAAAAAAATTGTTTATCATCCATCATTTTTATTTTATATTTTAGGAAAATTATTAATTGCTGTCTTTAAATAGATGTTAAATTATACTAATTATGAATTTTTTAATATTTGGAAGAATAGATTTCATAAATTTCTAGATAATCCCAAAGCAACATGGATCTTTCTTAAAAAGAAACTATACTACAATTTTGCTGCAGATAGAGAGCTCCCCCACTATAAAGATTTTCAATACTTAAATTACGAACAAACATTAAATAACATTATAGATAAAAACAAATCTATCGTTCGTTTTGGTGACGAGTTATTTGATATGATTCAGGGAATTGGTTTATATTACGGAAATTGGCACCAAAAATATGCTCCTGATCTAGCAAAACGGCTAAAAGAAATTGTTTCATCGCGTGACTCCCGCCTTCTCGTATGTTTTAATCCTGAATTTATTTTAAAAACGAAGCAAGAATTTAAAGAGATGGGAATTCCGGAACAATACCAATTTTGGACTAACTCAAAAATATTTTTAAAGAACTACTGCCACAAAGATATTATTTATGGCAGCGCTCTTTGCTTTACCCCAAGGTATAACACGAATATTGACTACAAAAAATTCAAAGATTTTTTTCAAACAAAACACATAATTATAATTACCTCAAATATTGAACGATTTCAAAGTATGTCACTGGGCAAAACAACGGATTTTATTAATACCCCTCAGAGTGACGCGTGGCAATCTTACAAAATAATCAAACAATCACTACTCTCATTAATCAAAGAAAAGAATTTTTCACAAAATGAGATACTTATTCTTATTTCTATGGGTAGCGCTGCCAAGGTTCTCGTATATGATCTTATGAAACTTAATTATACCGCCTGGGATACTGGTCAATTTTTCGACCTTGCTTTCAAAGAAATTAAGAATCTTAGCAACTAATCATATGAAATTTAAAATATTCCTCATCAATATGAAAAAGAGTGCTGAACGATTGGTTTTTATGTCTGGCCAACTGCAGGTCCTTGGTCTTCCTTTTTCTATTCAAGAAGGGATTGACGGTAAAACATATGACTTCAAAAATGTGTATAATGAAAAACTATCAATACGATTAAACGGCTCTTCACTCGCACCAGTAGAAAAAGGATGCGCTTTATCTCATAAATTAATTTTAGAAAAAGCTCTTGCGAAAAATCTTGATTATGTACTTATTTTAGAGGATGATGTTGAGCTTCCTCTAAACTTTAAACAAATACTTGATGAAGAACTGAGTAAAAGAGAGGCAAAAAAAACTAATTGGGAATATCTTTCATTCAATTATCCAACTGTTGGGATAAAGTTTATAAAACTATGGTTATTTTTACTGAAAGAGCAGTTTGTGAAAAGACCTACCTTCGCTTTATATATTAAAATACCATTATACGCCATAAAATTTGTAGCAATTGTTATGTTTTCAATAATTGAAGGATTGCGAGATAGGTTTTATAGAAAACTGTACACTTACGGCAAGCCCGCACGCTTCTACCGACCATTATATTTAGCCGGTTGCTATCTAGCTACCAAAGAAGGCATTAAAAAGTTGCTTGCAACCCAAGAAAAGCTTATTTATCCAGCAGATAGAATTCAAAATATTGCCAGAATAAAAAAAGGGTTAAAACTTTTTCACTTTGTTCCTATTATAGTCAAACAACGACGTGATAAATTTGAAAGTACTATGTACCAAAATAAAGACTATGTCTTTAGTAAATATGATTAAGAGTTATAACATCAACAAAACATCAAAAGAAAGATGCTTCGATGTCTTTTGCAACTTTTGATTTTGGAAAGTACCCGGTATATACCGCAAGAATCATTAATTTCACACGCTTAAAATATGTTACTGTCAGTCCGAATTTAAATAATCCCAGAATAAACAACCCAAGCATCCAAAAGAAGATGTTCAGAAAAAGAACAAGCGATGGCTGTTTGCTGTATTTAATGGAAAGACGAACCATATTTCGTATTCGGTAATACACTTTGAATGGGAGCGTGTTTGGTTCAAATTGCCCAAAAATATGCGAACCATTCGTACCAAATGTTAAGTCAATATCATATAGTCGTGGTTTTGAACATAGGTATGATTCATACCCAAGCTCTTTAATATTCCACGAGTATTCAATATCATCTCCATAGAGAAAAAGTGATGCGTCTGGAAGCGGCGCTTCGCGCACAGCTTCTATGGGAATAAATGCTCCGCCGTAAACAAAGCCTTCCGTTGGGATAATCGGAATAAATGGGCCGTGCTTTGTTTTGTTTTTTATAGGATTGAGTAATTTAATAAAATGAATAAATTTCTTGATACTAAATACTTCAAAGAATGTCCCATGCGGTTTATCATCCGGAATAGAGGGTTTGTAGAAATACTCTTTGCTATCAAGAACATTGTCACGACTTCCCGACAAAACAACTTTCCTATCAGGAAATAGTCTTAGAATCTCCATAAATGACATAATGGCTCTCTCTTCCGGGACGGAATCATCATCAAGAATAAATACATAATCGCAATCTATGCTTCTCGCATAATCAAGCGCGACAGCAAAACCGCCGGCAGAACCTAAATTTTTTTCTTGGCGCAAAACAATCACTCGGTCGCCATATTCTTTGACACCATTTTCTATTTCCTCTTTATTTTTCGAGCCGTTATCAACAATTACCAGTTTTGTCACATATGGGTCTCTCATGACCGCGATTACCACTTGCGATAAGAATTTCCATCTATCCCCATACATTATGGTAACAGCGGTAACTCGTGGATATAGTGTCGTCATAAACATAATTATATACAGATTTAATTATCTTGTATATACCGCATTAAAATGGTATGATCCGTATCATATAAATTTTTCTTCGAGAGAGAAATTTGGTTGACGTATAAATAATTCATGCTAAAAAACGAAAAAATCTTTATCACTGGCGGGGCTGGTTTCCTTGGTCAGAAAATAATCAAACGTTACTACAACCACAACGAGATAACGATTTTTAGCCGTGATGAGGCGAAACACTACTATCTGAAAAAACAATTTCCGAAAGTTAATTGTATCATCGGCGATGTGCGAAACTATGAACTCCTCAATGAATCAATAAGCAGGCATACTATTGGTATTTTTGCCGCATCACTTAAACAAATTGAAGCTATCGACCAAAACGTAGAAGAAGGTCTTCAGGTTATCATCCACGGCGCAATTAATTCGAGAAAAGCGGCTATCAATAATAAGCTAAAAGCCGCCACATTTATCTCTTCCGATAAAAGCAGGAGCGCTACCACTCTCTATGGCGCCATGAAGTTCGTCGCGGGCGAAGCGTTTATCGTGAATGCTGAGAAAGAAGAAGTAAAACTTTCTTCCGTTATATATGGAAATGTACTTAACTCAACTGGGTCCATCATACCCCTCATCTGGGACTCAATAAAAAATAATTATGAACTCAATCTCTACGGAGAAAATATGACTCGTTTTATGATTGATGTTGAAAAAGCGGTTGACTGCATAGAAGAAGCACTCAACCATACCGGAGTCAATATAGTGCCGAATATAAAGTCCTTCGCGGTAAAAGACCTGTTTGAAATATACAGTGAAAAATTTGACTTAAAATGGAAGCTCGGTCAACCGCGTATTTCAGAAAAAATCCACGAACACATGTTTTCGCCTTACGAAATTCCAAGGACTACCTATATAAAAGACAATGACATTTACCTGATACATTATAGGAATATTTACAATGAGCTGAATATTACAAGAGATGGTCTTAGTTCCGAGGATTGCTTAGTCTCAAAAGCTGAACTTGATAATCTCCTAAAAAAACACAATTATTTTAAACCTTAAAACCTATGAAAAGAATTTTTATACTGGGGCATAAAGGAATGCTCGGAAATGCCGTATATAAATTTTTCAGCGCGCGAAACAAATATACGCTATTAACCACAGAAAAGCGTTGGGGTAACGAAGCTTTTAACAAAGAACTAAGCGGCACTGATGCTGAAATTATTATAAATTGCATCGGGATCATCCCACAAAAAAAACCTGCGGCTGAATTATATATGAGTATTAATATTGAACTCCCCGTTTTTCTGGAATCTTTTGGTAAAAAGGTGATTCATCCTTCAACTGATTGTGAGTTTTCAGGAAATATTCCGGCTACGCGCAAATATACGAAAAAGGATGTTCGTGACGCTATTGATGATTACGGAAAAAGCAAAGCGGAAATTTCAAAACGCATAGAAAATGGTTTTAAGAATACGAAAATAATCAGAACATCTATAGTTGGCCATGAAGAGCAAGCGCGCCTTTCCCTTCTTGATTGGTTTTTAAATTCGACCGATGGAGTAAACGGTTACACTAATCATTATTGGAACGGCATCACCACGCTTGAATGGGCGAAGCAGTGCGAAAATTTAATCAATAATTGGGACAATTTACCCGTTCTTAATCAATATGGAACTGAAGAAATACGGAGTAAATATAATTTACTGAATGATATTAAAAATATCTATAATAAAAATATAGACATCTTTCCTTTTGAAGCGCTCGCGCCAATAAACAAGTGCCTCGAATCCGATAAAGAAATCACGCCAATAATAAAACAACTGAAAGAGTTGCGGGATTTTTATAAAAAATAAATTACTTTTTCTTCTCTAAAATCATCCACTCCTGCTCCTGCGCCCCGCGTTCACGACGCAATTCATATAAATCCTTTTGATCAGTAATCGAAGTAAAAAATGGAAAATCTTTCGGCTCGGCAAGAGCAAAAGGAACAATCGTGATTGTATGTGTATCTTTAAAACGCTCAACTAATGCCTCTTTGATATTGGGATGTATGAAATCATGAAGTTCTATAATAGCGGTATCAATTTTTTTAAACATCGGGAAATTTTCCGGATCAAGAATATCAATTTCTCCGCCCTCACAATCACAAATAAGCAGCGTATTTTCTGTAATAATCGGAGCGACATTTTCTTTAGTGGCTTCTCCAAAAAGCGACAATTTATTCGTAAGGTTATTTTTTGCATACAATTCCTTGCTGAGTTCTCTGCCTTTCTCTTCAATTTCGAAACCAATTAATCTAGCCTCCGGGAACATTTGCCCAAATCCGACTAAGTAATACCCTTCCGCAGAACCAATATCTATAATAGTGTTAAATTGTCTATTTCTTAATGTTTCAATATATGGATGGAGAATTGCTTCATATGAGCCGATTAATTTATGCAGATAAGAACTCCCAATCGCCTTATCGACATATCGCATGTCTTTAAATGGTCCTGCTTGAACGACCATAGGATGCCGTGAAAGAAATAATTTTGTATATTTTGCAAGAATGTCTTGCCCTTTTACAAAACGAGCAAATGTATGTATCCACAAAGATTGAGTCATTCTAAATAAACTCTTTGGAAAAAGTTTTTTAAGAAACAACTTTGCGCGAACCCTCAATGGCAAATATTCTTTCATGAGTAAGTTGGTGTAGTAAGTTATTATACCTTAAATAAGATATGCAATTGATTCTCCTGTAAACATTACTTCAGCGACTTTGCCTATATCAATCCCCTGATACCCCTTATTTGCATATTCATATACAATATACTTCCCTACAGGCCCCATGGCGCTGAATATAACAACATCATTTTTACCAATACCATTAAGCGTTTTATCGAGATTGCGCTTAATATTTTCATATGCGTCCATAGCGTTAATCTCGGGAGATTCAATATAAATCGCATCTTGCCACAATAAATTCTTATTACCCTTTTGCTTATTTATTGTTTTCTTATTTGTAATAAAAATAACTTTTTTGCTCGCAAAAAGAGGCGCTATTGTTTGCTCGAAATAATTGTCGTAGTAAAAATTGTGAGCGTCCATATATGGACAATTTTTATTGAAACTAAGAAAAAACATTACTTTCATTGCTAGCCCCCACTCCAACTTCCTCTCTCCGAGATTTTTTAATTCAAGATTTGTGTAATTAACAAACCTTGGGATAGATAATACATAGGAACCGCCCTCGTGATAGTTCTTGATTATTGTTTTATACATTTTTTTAAGTCTTTGATCGGGGCGATGATAAGTATTATCTAACGCAAGCTGAATATGCACGATATCTCCATCTCCAAGACGGATGACCGACTTGCCTTTTTGCAGTAAATTGATTATCTCATTGTTAGAATAAAATTTTACTTTAAAAGCAAACCCTTTTAAAAAATATACCGATGCGTACACGATAATATACAGAGGATGCTTTATGTATCGTTTTAAAAAAGCGAATATTCTGAAGATTTTTTTTATCATAGAGAGTATTAAAAAGTAAGTATGTTCTCTTTGCTAGAATCAAGCATTGTTCGTAATATTTTAACATCAATATATTTTTTTAACGATGGGATATTTTCTGTTAAAACAATCAACATCCGTATATGCATCTTATCAGACGCATGTATATTATCAATAAACTCAGTGTCTGGAGCGTTAAATAATGTAATATCAGAAAAATCAAAGAAAGTAAATCCGGCGTTATTGAAAACTTGCTTAATATGTTTAGGTAATAAGTTTATAGTGCCGCTATATTCCTTGCTGTCTTTCATGTGCGCATATAGTTTGCTGGGATACGGCGGGGAAAACCCGACAACCTCTATGTGTTTGGATTTTGCCAATTTCAAAATAGAACGTAATGTTTCTATATTATTTTCTTCATGGCCGCTGGTCATAAATGAAGCATATCTTCCATATTTCATAGCAGAAAGCGTATCTTGTATCTGCTGTTGAACGCGAGGAGCCATATCTGTTTCCTCAATAATGCGCCCGTAACGGTAGCTTCCATCACTACGGAACCCATCCCCCCTTATAATAGCCGCGATTCCTATAGAATGCCCGCTTTGTTTGCGTAACAATTCTTGCAGAGAATATTTTTTGCGCGCATAATCTGTGTATATTTTGCGTATATTCGTAAATAATATATGTTTCCAGACATCAAAAAAATTAGTTTTTCGCGGTAAATATGAAAAAGTATTTTCTTTGCTTGTAAACATATCTTGATCTAATCCGAGTAGAATAACTTTCACACTGCTTGTCGCCGACAAATTCTGTATAAACTGGCTAACATCGTTTAAGTTTTCCGCTCCGCCTCCGGCATTAATAAACATATCTTGCCGCACAAAAAATTCTTTTCTCAATTGCATTACGCGTGATGTTCCAAGGGCTATAATTTCCGGATTTTTATATTCTACGAGAGCTTGTTTGTACGAAATAAACGATTGGTCATTGTAAACGAAACCAAAAAGAGAATCGCTGTATTTCATTTGCATTCCAAGCGCTTGATCAATAGAAATATATTCTCTGCCAAGAATAAGCACGATGATAGGAATAACAAAAATAAGCGGAAGCGGCGATAAAAAAAATAATATTTTTTTAAAAAATGTCATCATGCTAGAATTGGAAATAAATAAACGACTGCGCGCCAAAATACCCAAATATTATAATAGCGAACGTTAATGAATAATACCAACCATATCGAATCCATCTTGAAAAATCATCAAATATATAAAAAGTGTTTTTCTTTGCTTGATAATATTGGATGGTCTCCATGAAAATAATTGAAAACGCGATAAATATCAGCACGATTTTGCCAGAAAATTGGGCTAGTACCGGAATCATCCCATTAAGCGTAAACGATATATCTGCATTTGATACGATTTGGCGTAATATCCATAGAGCTTGATGAATCGTCTCAGACCTGAACACAACGAAGCTGATTGTCACGAATACAAACACAATGATCGTCTGGAGAGCGCGATGCGTATATGGAAAACGAGTGAGTCCGCTTGTCGCCACAACCCATTTTCTTAATCGTTCAGTCATGGATTCAATAAGCAAATATAAGCCGTGCATCGCTCCAAAAACAACAAATGTCCAATTAGCTCCATGCCATAATCCAATTAAAGTAAATGTTACAATCAAGCTCGCATATAATTTTATCCTTGATACTCTGCCCCATCCCAGCGCTAATGGATAATATAAATAATCACGAAGCCAATTAGATAATGATATGTGCCATCTGCGCCAAAAATCAGCAAACGTTCGCGCAGCAAAGGGCCTATTAAAATTCTCTGTTAAATCATATCCTAATAACATTGCCGACCCTATAGCAATATCCGAATAACCGGAAAAATCACAATACAATTGATAAGTAAACATGACCGCAAGGATAATAAGAAGAGAGCTGTCTGTCGGAAGATTTGCATAAAGCGGATTAATAATCTGCGCGAGCTGATCGGCAATAACAATTTTTTTAAAAAATCCCCACAGCATGCGCTCAAGCCCTTTTCTGGCTTGTACCGGATTGAATGTGGTAGGCGTTGTTGCAAGCTGCGGCAATAAGTGTGCCGGACGCTCAATTGGACCAGCGACAAGTTGCGGGAAAAACATTACATAAAGAGCATATCTAAGATAGTTTTTTTCTGGAGCATATTTTCCTTTATAAACCTCAATAATATAACTTAAACTTTGAAACACATGGAAGGATAGTCCTAGGGGTAAAATAATATTAAGTACTGACGGAGCATAGTTGAAATGCAAAGCGCTTAGGAGTCCCGCAATGTTTTCATTAAAGAAATTAAAATATTTAAAAAAGAATAGTACGCCAAGGTTTGCTAATATACTCAATAATAAAAATAAAGCGCGCTTTTTGCCTGTGTGCTTGTGCATTAAAAAGGCAAGAAAATAATCTGTCGTGATAACAAAGAAAAGTATCAAAAGGTACTCCGGCACAAAAGACATATAAAAATAACAGCTAGCAAGCAAAAGAAAAAGAGTCCTGAATCGATTTGGCAGAGCATAATATCCTAAAAAAACTGCCGGCAAAAAAACTGCGAAAGAAAAAGAATTGAATAGCATATGTTAGTTATTGCGCTCCGTACTCAGGAGCGACAACATGCGTCAGCGTATTATCAGCGCCAGCCTTATCGCTGCAAAGATATGCAATTTTTTTTGCAACATCTTCTGGAGTGGTTAATGATTGTGTCTTGCTTTTTCTCCGAAAAATTTCAACAAACGCTTTTGGAATATCGCTGTTCATCCCCCCCTCCATAAAACCAGGCGCCACTGAATATACTCTTACGCAAGATTCGCGCAATTCTTCTTTCAACATAGTAAGAATCCCTTGAAGCGCGTACTTGGCAGGAATATATCCGCCCAGATAGCGTGTTGCCTCGGGGAAAACAACTCCGGTAGTTGTGATGCCAATAATAACCCCTCGTTTACGCTTTTGCAGTATTTTCGCACACACGGAAAGAAAAATAAAACTCCCTATGCCATGCGCAAGAAAAGCTTCTTCTAATTCTTGAGGGGATGAATTAAGCAATGTTTTTCTTTGCGGTTTAGCGCCCGCGGTATGAATACAGGCAAATATTTCGCCCATTTCTTTCTCAATGAGATCCACGGCATCTTGCATTTCCTTGTAATTGCATATATCACCTTTGTACGCTTTATGTGAAGAACCTGGTAAAGATGCCAATATTTCCTGTACTTTCTCTTTTTGCGCAGTATTGTACAATAAAGCAACAGACATCCCTTGCCTCGCAAGCATTCGAGCAACCGCGCTACCAAGGTATCCGGTACCGCCTGAAACAATCGCTATGCGCATGTGATTAATATTATTCATATGGCGTACGGACCTGTACTAATGCCACCCCATCTATAACCGCTTCACTGCCTCGAGAAATTTTCATTTTTATTTCAATCATTTTTGTCGCTTGAATTTTTGCAACAATACTGCCTTCTACTGTTAATATATCTCCAACATATACCGGTCTTTTAAACGATATATCTTGTTTTATATACAAACAATACTTTCCTGGCAAATACATGCCAACGAGAGCAGAAAAAGAAGAGGCAACCAACATACCATGCACAATGGGTTTGCCAAATTTAGTTGTTTTGGCGTAATTTTCATCAATGTGTAATGGATTCATATCTCCGCTTAATGAAGCGAAAGTAAAAATGTCTTCTCTATTCCAAGTTTTAGTGAATGAAACATGATCTCCGACAATGATATGTTCAAATGTATGTTCTTCTGCTTTCATATTACTTTTTTACGAGCTTCAAAGATTACCCGCAAGTCACCGATAGAATTAGCATTCATCACTTCATCCATGGTAAATGATACATTAAAATTCTTTTCTAGATCGGCAATAAAAAGAAGGTAGTTCATTGAATCCCAATCCGCAATATCTTTTGAAGAAAGGCCATCGTGGATGTCTTCCTCTTTAATATTAAATATTGATGCTGCTATAGAATTAAACGTTTTCATATAAAGTCGTTATTATCCACGCTGGCTGATGGGGTTTTTCTTCAACTTTTTTATACCCTTCTTTAAAATGCTTAGAGACAAATTCCTTTGCCGGCGCATTTTTTTCAGATTCTGCAAAAGTAATAGTGATATTTTTTACCCCCTCTTTATATGCGCATTTAATAATCTCGCCAAGAAATGCTTCTTCAACATCTCTCCCAAACACCCGACAACTCATAAGCATAGAACATATATGCCACATATCTCCTCGTATTTCAACTAACGCAAATGCAACTACGCCATAATCACCAAAAACATCTTGCAATTGCCCATGAAATATTTTGTGATTCTTGCTTGCGATAAATGAACGTATATCCTCATCTATAAAAGGCTTTTTAAAAACATTAAATTGATTAGTTTTCTCGGTAAGCTGAGTCAAACGAGAAACACAAGAATCGTTATCTTTATAAATAAATAATTCAAGATTAAGCGATCTTAAGAAATCTTCTTTATTATCATATTGCTTCTCTTGTTCTTTTCGTAAACGCTCAGTCACATATAAATTACCTCTCATTTTATCCTCATCAGTAACAGCATCGGAAGTAAAATAATTTAAAGAATGTAAAAATTTTGCGTAATCTTTCGGGTCAAGTGGCAAGTCCGGCGTTTCGACCTCAGGAACAAGCGCTCGCACCAATTCTCTGTTTGTCGGATCGTCATCTAAAAACACTATGGAATCAAGACCGATGTTTAATTCTTGCGCCAATTCTTTTAGATTTTGCGCTTTGTCATCCCAATTAATGCGATGCGCCGCAAAATGATGTTCT
>CAYIVQ010000001.1:0-45156 GCA_964366905.1 uncultured Candidatus Saccharibacteria bacterium | reverse complement strand
CGTTCGCGGGTTGCCATCATACGGTGACTGCTCCGCTCTCTGCGTTCGCGGGTTGTTTGTATCTGCAACGAAATATCCTTGCTCGCCGAAAAGTTCGCGCGAGATCTCGTTGTCTTTCACGATCGCCGGACGGCCGCAAGCGAGCGCTTCAAGCGGCGGCAGGCCGAGCGCTTCTTTATCGGAAACGTAAATCAGCGCGAGCGTTTCGTTCATCAAATGCGGCAATATTTTTCGATCAAGATATTTGACGTAAATAATCGCTCGTCTGCCGGCTTTTTGGTTGATTTCTTTGACTAAATTCTCCAATATAGGCGGTTCATATTTGTCAGTAGCGGTGACAAGATATTGCGTGTCCGAATATTGATTCGCGATTGAAGCGAACGCGAGCATTGCTTCTTTAATATGTCTGCGCGGGAACGCTTGACCAATGGAAAGGAAGAATTTATTCTCAATGCCAAATTGGATTTTAATTTTTTGAATTTCCGAGAGATATTTTTCGTCTTTAGGTAGTTCTTGAAATATTTTTTCCAATCCCCATGAGTTCACAAAGATTTTTTCGCGGGAAATATTATAAAACTTTCGCAATTCACTGGCGGAAAATTCCGAAATAGTCAAAATCTTATCGGCTCGTTTTGCCGCCCACCAGCAAAATAATCTGTAAGCTAAGCGGTATTTGAATGGAAGATTGCTATGATGCGCTTCCCAATAAACATCATTGGTCAGCACAACGATAGATTTGCCGACAAAAAACGCCGGTAGCATGTATGAAGGGAAAAAGTATAAGTCTAGTTTATCGCGCCAATACGCAATCGGAATAAGGATATGATAGAAAACATTAAAACTGGGCGGGATTATCCCTCCTGTTAAAATTCTTTTTTCAAAAACCGGATGCGATAAAAAATTATCTTTCGGGATTTCTTTTTTGAAATGTAAAACAAACCGGAATTGTTTTTCTATCTCCGGAATTTGCGCGAACACTTCCAAAAGCTGGGCGAGAGTATGCCCCACTCCAAACCTATTTCCCTCCAATTGTTCGCATTCAAAACCGACTCTTATCATAAATCATTTTTTAGCTCGCCGAATCTTTTTCGGTTAAAATCTTTAATGCCAAGCATAATCATTTGAGAAATTTCTTTTTTTGATGGTAGTAAAACCGATTTGATTATTTGTTTAAAATAATAATATCGGCTCCACAATATCAATATTTTTAAAGTCATCGGCGAAGCGTGTTTTTTGGCAAAAAACAAAGCGTTTCTGATGTGATAATAATGTCTTTTCGGCCCGCCCATTTTTATGGCAGAGCGGGAAACTTTATGCCAAATATGAGCGCCTGTTGCCACTACTATTTTATAACCAGCTTCTTTCGCTCGCAGGCTCCAGTCTATGTCTTCGTAATACATAAAAAAACTCTCGTCCATTAAGCCGATATTCAATATTGTTTCCGCTTTAACGAGCATAGCGCATCCGGTAATGAAATTTGTCGGTTTGATTTTTGCGTCGTTAGGATTCGCGTCAATTTGGCCGCATTCTTTATGTTTGCCTCCGTCAGTCCAGCTAAAATATCCGCCATTATACCAAATTCGCGTCGGATCGCTATGATAATAAATTTTTGCTCCCACGATGCCGATTTTTTTATCTGACTCCCCTGCTCCCACCATTTTTTTTAAAAAGTCCGGCGCGACTATCGTATCATTATTAAGTAATAATACATATTCCGCTTTTTGTTGTTTGAGCGCGTAATCTATTCCAACATTATTGCCTCCGGCAAAACCGAGATTTTGTCCCAAAGAAATTATTTTTACATTCGGGAAATCATTATAGATTTTATTTAACGCGGAGCTCGCGTCTCGTGAAGCGTTATCAATTACAATCACCTCGCAATTAGGATAACCTAAGCTTTTGAGTGAATTCAGACATTCAAGCGTGTCATCAATGCCGTTGTAATTGACGATTATAATACTGACTTTTGGGAAATTATTCATTGTTTCAATAAATCTTTTCTATCGTTATATCTTTATAATAGTATTTCAATACTTCCTGATAATTTTTCCCAAGTTGAGCAAGACGACGGGCGCCGGTGGCGCTCATGCCAACGCCGTGGCTTGCCTTAATTGACGCCGCGTCTCGGCGGATTGTTCCTTCAGGATCTTTGACTCCTCCGGCTAAATATCCGTAGTCCGGAGTGCAGAATTCTTTGCCGAAATAAGAACAAGCGTTTTTCGTTATTCCGCCTGAATCTGAAGAGTAAACAGACCTAGCGATTTTGTTATTGTATTTCATTACTTCCCCGGTTGTTGCTTCAACCGCTTTTGGTAGAAGCGGCGCGTAATTTTCCCACGCGTAGCCTTTATATACTTGGTCGGAAGAAGAATTATTCAGATGAAATATCTCTTCCTTACCGTATTTTCCGCCATTTTGCAGATGGAACATCGCGTAGCTTCTTGAGGCGATGACAAACGCTTTTTGATATTCTGCTGGGTCGGAGTTAAGCGCCTCTCCTATTCCTCGCAAATATTGTTCAAGTGGGAGCTGATTGATTAGCCAAATTTTGCCTGTTTTTGGCGAACGCGCAAGCTCCAGCGATCCGCGATAACTGTTAAAATTCACCGATTTATTCCAATTCCATGCCTCATGGCTTTTTATGGTAAAAATCGCGGCATCTGATATAAGTTTAGCATCGCCGGATTCATTCCAATTGATTTCCGCCGTTTCTCCGGCTTTATGATTTTTAGTTGCGATTTTCGCGGAGGAAACAGTGAAGTCTTTATCCGCGGTTATGGAAACATTTTCTTTTTCGCCGACTTCAAATAGTCCTACTCTAATAATTAAATCGGTAGTTGAGGTTGATTGCGTTTGCGCTACGGCAGTTTTGTTATCAGGAGCAACTGCTAAAACGTATTGCGTTTTTGCGAAAGCCGCGGGGTTTAATATTTTTTGCCAATCATCCCCCGTGGTGATTTCTTTCCCGCGCGGATAATTATTCAATTCTCCCGCGCTTAATTTAACCGTTTTTGCCGCGTTCAACCCCAGCTTTTTAAATGTCTCATAGTTTGATACCCAATATTTTATTCCGGCATGCACAAGATACATTTCCGGTTTGCCGGATTGTGTTATTAATGTGCCGTTGGGATATGAAAGAACGCCTTTATCCGGATACATTTCAAAATCTTTTTTGGCTATCAGCGATATTTTATTGCGCTTGAGTTTCCAGAGATTGAACATTTCCCATGAAGGGATTAACTTCCTGCCACCATCCATTATTATGTAATTTGGAGCTTTGGCGCTGTTACTTAAAGACACCAGAGTTCCTTCCGGCAAACCGACGATTCCGTTGTCCTGCAAAGAATCAATTTCTTCTTGCTGGACCCAAGTAATGTTTTTCTCTTTGAATCCGTTTTGTCTAAATGCTTTTTGCGATATGATATGCCGTTTTCCTCCGTTCTTGATCAAATAAGTTTTCCCGTTTGATTTAACGCCAAGCAGAGTGTCGTCCGGATAAGTCAATGATTCGCCGGCGGAATATCCCATCAATTCGCGGTCGGATAATACCTTGACTTGTGAAAGCATAAAGCCGAATTTATTGAATAGAGCCGCGGAGACGATATGCCGTCTTTTGCCGTTTTCAATCAAGAAAATTTCCGGTCTATTTCGTGATTTTACCAAACTGCCTTCAGGAAGTTTAACGGTATTTTCTTCAGGGAATAAAAACAGTTGAGAACTGTTGATGCTTATAATTTTTGGCTGAATACCTGCTTCGAGCGCGGATGGCGATTCGGCAATTTTTTTCATTGTCCCGCCTTTAATTTCCATTACCGCGCTATTGCCTTTTTCTTGATAAAGATAAGACTGATATTTATCTTGCCATTTTTTTGCTTCCGCACGCAGACGGTTCATGTCAAAATTTTTGCCGGGATCGGAATTTGCCAGCTCAATTTCGTTGTGCCCTAAGACAACCGGTCCGGTAAATGACGAGGAAAAACTGCCGTAGTTCAGGTCGCATTTCCCATTGCCGTTAACTTTTGGATTCCCCCAAACGACAGAAGTTTTCGCGGTCGCTCCGGCATCAATTCCATTGGCGGCAGAAAGCCAACCGGTTAATTGAGCGAGCGCGACAAAAGCGGGCTCCGGCGCCTGTGAATAGTCGTAGTTTCCAAGCACTGTGATGCCGATTGTGCCTACATTGAAATTGCGGCAGTTTTTGCTGTCGTAAATATGCGCTCCGCGAACGCCATTGCCGCCGAACCGCGCCTCATAAATATTTCCTTTGCGGTCGATTATGTAATGATAGCCGATATCGCCCCATCCGCGAGTTTTCGCATGATTGCGGTAGATGCTCTGTATGATCGCCTTTTCATCGACATTATCATTATTACAGGTGCTATTTTTTGGCGAACAGCCGGTGTCGTGGATTACAATTCTTTCAATCGGTGCGTAATCCGGAATGGCGTCATTGCTGTTCGGATTGTCATCGGCAGTTGAAGTCCCATTTTTATCTTCCGGGAGCCAGTCAAGCAGTTTAACCATATCGGCGGTATTTTCCCAAACTGACCGCGGCAAAATCAGAGGAACATCGGAATCAGAGTATGTTCCTGCTTGCGTAAATAATGGAAATAAAACCGCAATTAGTATTAATGGTAGTAAAGTTTGTTTCATAAAAATTCGAAATTCTAAATCCTAACACTCAACATTCAAAACGTTTAGAATTTTTAATTTTGGTTATTGTGATCTGTTTAGGATTTCGGATTTCGTGCTTCGAATTTAGCGTGTTTAGCGTAGGATATAAAATGAATCGGAAATATAATCACCGCGTTTAACGCTCTCTTCCATCTCTTCTTCGGTTCCATTATTAATCTCCACATCCATTCTAACCCAATTTCACGCAAAAGTTTAGGGGCGCGCGGAATTTTGCCGGAAATAAAGTCAAAAGCCCCCCCTATCCCAACGGCGATTTTTATGTTTGGCAGTTTTGGCAGATTATCGTATATCCATATTTCTTGTTTTGGCGCGCCAAGCGCGACAAATAAAATATCGGCTCGGAAAATTTGCTCATAGTTTTGCCATTGATTTTGGTATTCCAAAAAACCGGCGATTTTTAAGTTCGGAAACTTTTTTTTTAAAGTTTTTGTCGTTTTCTCTGACGCGCCGTTTTCTCCGCCTAAAAGAAAAATTGATTTATCTTCTTGCTCCGCCATTCCCGCCAATTTTTCCATAAAATCTGTTCCAGTAACACGCTCTTTAAACGGTATACCAAAAATTCGTCCCAACCACACAAGACCGATCCCGTCAGGCAAAGCCAAATCAACCGATTGTAGAATTTTTCTATAATTTTGGTCTTTCCTTCCTAAAAGCAAAATCTCCGGATTTATAGTGAAAATTTTGCGCTGCTCCCCTTTTGCTAATATATTTTTCGCAGTTTCCAGCGCTTCGACCATACTGACATTATCAATCGGAATATCAAATATTTTATATCTGTTCATAGCAGTTCAATTTTAGCAAAAATAGAGCTATAATGCTAATCTATCATATCTATCATCAGAAACTCTTTCTTTCATCCGCTCACGCCCATTTATTAAAATAATAATCAAGAAGGGCTGCGCTTCCGTTAAGATTACAGAAAGAGTTTCTGATGATAGATTATGACTCAATAGTAATATGTTTATTTTAGACATAATTCCTTCTAAAATCCCAAAGATGGAAATGCAGATTTTGAGCTATTTTAGCCAGCGCGATTTGCCATCTGGCGCTTTGGCGCAGATAAGCGTTGGCAGGCAAAAAATAAACGGTTTGGTTGCCGGCTCTCATTCGCTGTCAAAACAGAAAATGAGCGTTAAGTCCTCGGCTTTTCAGATGAAAAGCATATCCAAAGTTATCTCCGAAGAGCCGGCGCTGAATGTTTATCAAGTAGCTTTATTGAAGTATCTCTCCGATTATTATGCCGTTCCGCTGACACTTTTTTTGAAAACTTTTTTGCCGGAATATTTATTGAAAAAGAAACAATCCGTGGCGCTTGAGCATATTTCCGCGCCGGAAAACACGGCAGAGCGTCAATCGGTAAAACCGATATTGATAAAACAAAAAAACAGAGTTGAAATTTATAAAAAACTCATTGACGCTCAACTCAAAGCCGGCAAGCAAATCCTTTTGCTTTCTCCGGAACTTGCGCAAGCGCAAGAATGGCAAAAAATATTGAAAGATTATTCCCCCGCTCTGCTTACCAGCGAGTTGACGCCGAAAAATTATTTTGAAGAATGGCAAAAAATCAGGAACGGAAAAACGCGATTGATAATCGGCACTCGCGTCGCCATTTTTGCCAATTTGATAAATCTCGGATTGCTCATTATAGACGAGGAGCACAGCCCGCATTACAAATCTTGGGACATGATGCCTTATTATCATGCGAAAACGACTGCTTTAAAACTTGCCGAGCTTTGCGGGGCGCAAGCAGCGCTGGGCAGTGAAATTCCATCAGTTGAAAGTTATTATTTTGCAAAGCATGGCGATTATGAGCTTGAAGCGGGAGAGAAAACAGCGGAAGCAGGAAAGCATCCGACAGATATAATAGATATGCGAAACGAAATCTTTGGAAAAAATTATTCCGTTTTTTCACACCAACTTCAAAATGCGTTGGCGGAAATTTTGGAAAGTAAATCAAAAAAAGCGATTTTATTTGTTTCCCGTCGCGGCAATCAATCGTTTATTTTTTGTCCGGATTGCAAGTATATGGAAAAATGCGACAAATGCGAAGCGCATCTTATTTTTCATACGGTTCCGAAAAGAAATTTGATTTGCCATCAATGCGGCTGGCAGAAAGAGCCGCCGTCATTGTGCGGCAAATGCCAAAGCCGACACATCAGAACTTTCGGCGGAGGCACGCAAAAAGCATTGGAAGAAATTGAGAAATTGTGGGGTTATAAAAATACTCTTGTTTTGGATTATGATACCGCGCCGGCACACAAAGACCGGCAAAAAATCATTGCTCAATTCAAAGAAGAAAAAAACCGGATTTTAATCGGCACGCAAGCGCTACTTGGCAAACCGGAAATGCCGAAAGCGGACATGCTCGCGGTCGTGTCGCTTGATAATCTGCTCTATATTCCGGATTATAAAATCGGGGAAAGAATTTATCGGTTGATTCACGGAATATGGGCGTATGCCAATCCGAATACCCGATTATTATTTCAAACTTACACGCCGGAAAATGAAGCATTGCGAAATATTTTGCGGCAAGACTATGATGATTTTTATCAAAAAGAAATCAGTTCAAGAGAAGATTTTGATTATCCGCCGTTTTCAGATATAGTGAAAATTATTGTAAAAGACATAAACGAGCGCTCGGCCAAAGCGAAAGCGCAAAAAATTGCCGATTATCTGGAAAAAACGGCGCAAAAAATCGGGGCGAATATTGAAGCGCTCGGCCCGTCGCCAGCGTATATTCCGAAAGTGAAAAACCAATATATTTATCAGGTAGTGTTAAAAATAATAAATATGGACGCGCAATCGCGGACGCAGATATTAAAACGCGTGGCAGAACACGCGACTGTGGATGCAGACCCGGAGAGTATATTGTAATGCCAATTACTTTGGGTTATGAAACTCAGTAAATCATGGTTGTCATTCTGAGCTTTGCGAAGAATCCCCTGATAATATAAGTATTTTGTACATAAAAATAAAGGCCCCCTAGAGTTTTTTCTAGAGAGCCCAATGTTAGCGTCTAAACTTGCGTTGTCGGTTAAGTTCTTGACCGGCATAAAGTTTCCCGACGGTGATTTGGCCGGGGAGGTTGGTTTTTTTCGGAATTTCTTTTCTTGCCCACAAGAGCAGAAATCCCATAAATGTTGTGATTGCCAAATGCACCCAGTAGAGCTTCAATTGAAGCCAAAATGGCTCCCAATGTAGCACTATATTATAAAGTGCTACATTGTAGATGAATATTATCGCTTCTATAGCAAAAACCATAAGCGACAATAATAACAAAATTTCCCTTTTTGTTTCATTTTCCATTTAAACCTCCTTTGATTGTTAAATTACTGAAAAGCTAAAAAATTGACAATTAATACGCTATATTATATCATAACCTATAAATATGTCAATACTTACCATAGTAATCGAATCAGAAGTGAAAAACCCCATTTTAAGGGCAAGATCTGAAGAGGTAGCCGATATTTTAAATACGGAGATCCAAAATCTTATCGAGGATATGCAAGATACGCTGGCAATCGCGAAAAACGGGATTGGCATAGCGGCGCCTCAAGTCGGCAGGAATTTAAGGATATTTGTCGTGTCTTCCGCTTTGGGATTAAATCAAGTTGTTTTTATCAATCCGGTAATAACAAAAATTTCAGAGAAAGCTAAACTGATGGACGAAGGATGTCTTTCAGTGCTGGGCTTGTATGGCAAAATCAAGCGCGCGGAATCATTAAAGATTGAAGCATACAATCAAAACGGCAGAAAATTCAAAATGAAAGCGGATGGTCTTGTCGCGCAACTATTCCAGCACGAAATAGACCATTTGAATGGGATTTTATTTAAAGATAAGGCGGAAAGCATAACGAATCATGAATTATGAATCAAGAATTAAGAATATGATAAATAAACATCGTATAATATTTATGGGCACTACCGAACTTGCGGCTGATATTCTGGATAGACTTATTCAATCAGAAATATACAAACCTGATTTAGTTATAACACAACCAGACAAGCCGACAGGCAGGAAACAAATTCTCACTTCCCCGCCGGTTAAACAAAGAATCATGAATCACGAATCACGAATCAAGGGCGGTATCAAAATTTTTCAACCCGATAAATTAAAAGATGCTGGCGTCATAGCTAAAATCAAGGAAGAAAAACCCGATATAATTATCGTGGCCGCTTATGGGAAAATTATTCCGCAAGAGATATTAGATATTCCGCCATTCGGCATATTAAATGTTCATGGCTCTCTTTTGCCGCTTTTGCGCGGCGCATCCCCTGTTCAGACTGCGATTTTGGAAGGCCATAAAGAAACCGGTCCGACGATTATGGTTGTGGACGAGGAATTGGACCATGGACCGATATTGGCGCAAAAAGCGTTTCCAATTGCTTTGGACGAAACCGCGATTACTCTGATGCGGAAAATGGCTGAAGTTGGCGCCGATTTGCTTCTTGAGGTTTTGTCGCTTTGGTTTGCCGGCAAAATCCAACCAAAAGAGCAGAACGATTCAAAAGCCACATTGACTAAAATATTTCAGAAAGAAGACGGTGAAATCAAGCCGGATATGGATGCGGAATATATAGAACGGATGATAAGAGCGTTTAATCCATGGCCTGGGGCATACATGAATTATGAATCACAAATCAAGAATCACAAATCAAAAAAGAAAATATTAAAAATATTAAAAGCAAGAATTTCAGAGTGTGGAAATAAATTGCCGCCTATGAGTTTTTTCTTGACCAGCGACAAAAAATTAGCGCTAAATACTGCTAAAGATTGCCTGATTTTGGAAACAGTCCAGCCGGAAGGTAAGAAACCGATGAGCGGATATGATTTTTACCTCGGTAGTAAATTTATAATCAAAGCTTAGATGCTGTCTTTTTTCATTCTGTATTTAGACTGGAGAAGTAAATTTTGTTTTTGCGCGTAGAGGCGCTGGTAGTATTCATAAACATCAGAAAATATGTTTTCCGGGACTATGCCTTTTTTATGCATATCCTCCAAAATTTCTATTTCTGTGTTAAGCGAACTTAAGTTCGCGAGAGTGTATTCTAGCGCGGCGACTAATTTAGGGTCGGCTTGCCTGATATTTCCCAGTCGTTCAGTATTTTCCTGCCGCCATTTTTTGTATTGCGCCATAATAATTTGAAGCGCTTTTTGATGTTCCGTATCATTGGCGTCTTCGTGAAGCTCGGCCAATTCTCTCAATACTTCTTCCGAACCGAATTTTCTTGTCCTGTATAGAATATAATCATGTATGGTTTCGGAAAGTTTCAAACGATTGCTTAATTTTTTTGCCAATGGATGCTGTATTGATTGCAGAAGCCAATAACTATAATCTTTGATTTTTTTGATGTGCGAAAAAGAAATTTTCTTCTCTAAAATTTGGGGCATTTTGCGATCAATGCGGTCTATTTGCCGTTCTATTTTCGCGTCAAGCGAAGCGAATATGCGTTCGCTTAATTCATGCTGGTCAAAAAGTTTTAAATAAGCGCGTCTTTCAAGATTCAGCGCTTGTTTGCGCAATAAAACGAGCATTTCTTCGTAATTTGAAAATTCGCCTTTTTTCTTGACGAGTTTGTCCAGCCGGTTTTTAGATTCTGCGTAAAGGTCGGAGTACATTTTGTCCAGCTTTTCATAAACTTCTTTCGGAATGCGGTTGTCTCCTGCCATATTTTCAAGCTGGCGTTTGATTCTTTTGTCCATCATAAGAAACACTTCTTCGCGCGCGAGCTCTTCTTCGGATGAAAAGATATCCAGCTTGAAATGCTTGATAAATTTTTTAATGGTAGTGGCCTGGATAAGCAAAGTGAAAAATACCGTACTTAAAGTGAGTACTAAAAGCAGATTTTTGTGTTCAAAATCAGCTGGCAGCAATAATACTATGGCAAGAGGCAATGCCCCGCGCAATCCTCCCCATGAGAGCAGGAATTGCCAGGAAGCCGGGATTTTTCCTTCTCTTTTGAATAATTTATTGGTAAACGGAACAACGCCGAAAACTGAAACAAATCTGGCAATCATTACCACGATAAGGGTGATTAATACAGGTAGCCAGTATTCAAACAGCGATACCCCGCGCAGAGAAAGGCCTATCAGAAGGAATATAAGCGAATTAGCAAGAAAAGCGGCGTATGACCAAAAATGCTCCATAAAATCGCGAACTGACGGAGAAATTTTATAACGTCCGAAATTACCCACCATAAGTCCGGCGGACAGAGCGGCGATTACGCCGGAAACTCCGAAGAATTTTTCAGCGAAGATAAAAGCTGTGTGGGCCAGAATAAGAGTCAGCGTGATTTCAACAGTGGCAAGATTGTGAACCCGCTCAATGATTTTTGAAAAAATCCAGCCCATTATCGCGCCAAGCGCCGCCCCGCCTATGACTAAAATCCAAAACTTAACGAAAGCAGTGCCCAATATCCCTGTTGAAAACGTGCCGGCAAGCGCTACGCTCATAACAACTTGAAATAAAACCAAAGCGGTACCGTCGTTAAACAAACTCTCTCCGTCAAGCAGAAGGCGCAGGCGCTTCGCTACGCCGATTTCGCGAAATATGGCAAGAGCGGCTATAGGGTCAGTCGCGGAAATCAACGATCCGAAAAGCAAAAGTGTAATAAATGGAACAGCGATCCCAAAATATGAAAAAAGATAAAATAATACGGCGCCTATGAAGAATGCCGATATCAACAAACTTACTATCGACATGACGGAAACCGTTTTTAATGATGATTTGAGCTCTAAAAAGCGTATATTATACGCTCCTTCAAACACAAGCATTGGCAGGAACAGGTAAAATACAAGATCAGGAGAGAGTTGTAGAACATTTAGAAAATCAAACAATTCAAATCTGGAAAATACGCTTAAAATTATTCCGACTATGACTAAAACCACCGTGTACGGCAGGTATAATCGTTTAATAAAAACGGCAGCCAGCGAAGAGATAAATAATAGAAAGCTGACCGTCAGAATAATGACATAAAAAAATGACTCGTGGTTTTCCATATTTTAATATTCTACTTTGTCGTTAAGATAACCAATAATGATACAAAAATTTTATACTTGAGTCAACTTGTATTGTGTATTGCATAATTAAAAAAAATATTGCAAAAAAATACGGAGACCTTAATGGTCTCCGTATGCGATGGAAAAGTTTTCATATCGAGAATCTTCCGTCACTTCTTTCGCTATTTTCAGGAAAGGAGGTAGCTCAACATGATCGTTTTCTTCAGTTAATTCAATTTCCAACAAGCACAAAGGAACTGGCTGGAAGATGACATCCAATTCAAAGTATTGGAATTTATAGATGAAGCAATAACGATACTTTCTTATGATCCGCGCAGATGGATTTCTTAGCTGTGATAAAATGGAATACTCTTCCGGTTTTATTATTCTCTCCGTTTCCCGTCTTATTCCGGGCGCCAGTTTAAGCTTGCGAGTTTGATAATAAGTCACTGATCTTTTTTGAGCGCGTTTTCGGATGCGAGATTCTTCCTTGTCGCATCTTTGGTTCAGATACATCTGTTCTATGAATATCCGCTGGGCGTATTTGAAGAGGATAGTGTTGAAATTAGGCATTTCGGCCAACAGAAATTTACGCTCTATTTCCAACGGCACGGGAATGCCCATGGTCCTGCATATGGCTTGCATAGTCCTTTTCATTTTATGTTCAAAGCCATATCCTTCCGGGTTATCTATTATTTTCAAATGCGAATGCCCTGTCCACGCGTTCATAGTTTTGCTGTCCGCGATGCGGGCTTCTCCGATGCTTTCCCGGCGAGCTTTATTGTTTTTTGTCGTATAAAATTTTTCAGCTCCTTTTGCCGCCGTGACAAGATGAATGATTGAATCAAAGACATCGCGCAAATCATGCATTCTGAATTTATGCTGCCGCCTTATAATGCCAAATTCTTCCGGATGCATATATGGTTTTACATCCATAGGGCCCCGGTCTGATATTATCACTCGCTTCTCTTTCGGGAATATTCCGGCGAGCTCGCGGAATCTTTCGTGCTGAGACATCTGTTCCAGCAATATCTGCCTTTCTATTTCAAAATATTTTTTAGGCTCTTTTTTAGCTATTTTGCCTATATCATGGATGCCTCCGCCGATGAACTTGGTGGCGACTTCAGGAATGATAAAAACTCTGAATCCCTGATCCATAAGTTTTTCTGATACATAGCTTAATGCCGTGGTTTTTCCTCCGCATGGTCCGCCGGTTAAAACTATTTCTTTCACGTTCTCATCCATAAGATCACCCCCCTTTGTTTTATTATTAAGTTTTTAAACAGCCCGTAATTTCGGCTTATGATAATGCAAATAATGTAATTAGTCAAATAGAAATTTCAACGGCGGGATTTTATTTTTTTAGTGAATAAGTAAAACATCGCGCTCATTGTCGCGATTCCGCTTGCCGTTAAAACAAAAAATATTATCGTTTTCTTCATTATTAATGCTTCGCTGCCGTAGACTACGAGAAACCCGAAAGGCAATTCCGATATCAGAGTTGCCAGAAAATATTTGCCGAAATTGTAACGGATAATTCCGAGAACATATCCGGGGATTTCCGCCGGCATGGATAATCTGAATAACAAGACAAGAATGAATTCTGAGCGCGAAGAGAAATGCTTGCG
Organism: uncultured Candidatus Saccharibacteria bacterium; assembly: GCA_964366905.1. GTDB lineage: Bacteria > Patescibacteriota > Minisyncoccia > GWC2-36-17 > WO2-46-25 > CAYIVQ01. The sequence continues at coordinate 31,833 of CAYIVQ010000001.1, read as the reverse complement.
GTATTCTTCTATTTTCGCGAAAGGAATCAAGCGTTTCGCGATCGGGTAGCCGGTATACCGGCCTATCGCGTATGTTAGCGTATGCCCAACGAGCCACCCGGCAATTAACAGCAACGAAGCAAAAATATTACCCCAAAGCATTGCCGCTGCCGGCACCAAAGGGACGCTGCTGAACGGCGAAAGCATTGATGAGATTGCCGCCAAGCCGATGAAAATCAATACGCCTAAAAATTGACGTTCTCTGATATAATTTTCCAGCCATAAAATAATCACGAGAAAATATTGCTGTAAAGATAACGAATACCAGAAAATTAGCGCCGAAACAGCGATGATTAAGAAAATACCGATATATCGTTTATACATACCCTGTTTTTATCTGAAGAAAAGGCTATAAATAATAGAGACGCACAAGAAAGCAATATGATAATGATACTAAGTGAAGCTATTTCTCCTCCTTTATTTTGTTCAGGATTACTTTGACTTTTTCCAGAGCGTCTTCATCATGGATGGAGATGGCGACGATATTTTTATTCAATTTTTTTAAAGCGATTATTTTTTTCTTTATTTCCGCTGGAGTTGTCATATCGCTTTTGGTTAAAAACAGATACTCCGGTTTTTCCGCAAGCTCTTTGCTGTAGCTTTCCAGTTCTTTTCTGATAACTCTATAATCACCGGCAAGATTTTCCGATTCGGCGGAAATCAGATGAAAAAGAATTTTTGTCCGTTCGATGTGCTGGAGGAATTTTATCCCGAGTCCTTTTCCTGTTGACGCGCCTTCGATAAGGCCCGGGATATCGGCCAGTATCAATTCATAATATACTCCCAGACTTGGTTCAAGCGTTGTGAAAGGATAATTCGCCACTTTGCTTTTCGCGTTTGTAAGTTCGTTGATCAAGCTGGATTTCCCCGCGTTAGGCAAGCCGATAAGCCCCACATCGGCAATAAGCTTCAGTTCGAGCCGAATGGCAAACACTTCCCCTTCCTTGCCTTCCTGGAATTGTTGCGGGCTTCTATTTGTAGCCGATCTAAATTTAAAATTTCCTTTCCCTCCGCGTCCGCCTTGCGCCGCTAAAATTCTTTCATGAGTTTTTATTATTTCTTGGGTATTCCCTGTTTCAAGATTATATATAACAGTCCCCACGGGGATTTTTAGCGTTAGATCTTTCCCGTCGGCGCCGTCCATGGATTGTCCCCTGCCGTTTTCTCCGTTTTCAGTCTCAAATTCTTTTTGATTTCTGAATTGCGATAACGCGCTTAAATCAGAAACGCCTTCAAAGTAAACACTCCCGCCGTTTCCGCCGTCTCCTCCGACCGGACCGAGAGACATCATGTTCTTATTGAACGCGACCGCCCCTCTCCCGCCGTTTCCCGCCTTTATTTTGATTGTGATATCGTCTATAAGCATAAATTTATTTTTTTAAGATTTGTCGTCATACGGCGACTGCTCCGCTCTCTGTGTTCGCGGGTTGTCGTTATCGCGGAACTGCAAAGAATAAAGTTTTTGATATGTGGCGCTTGTTTTCAATAATTCATTGTGTTTTCCGCTTGCTTCAATTTTTCCATCATTGAACACTAAAATCATATCAGCGTTTAAAACTGTGGAGAGGCGATGCGCGATGATAATAGTTGTCCTGTTTTTTACTAAATCGTCTGTTGCTTGAGAGATTAGTTGTTCGCTTTCGGTATCTAAATGGCTGGTAGCTTCGTCTAAAATCAGGATTTTCGGGTCGCGCAATACAGCCCGCGCGATTCCGATCCGCTGGCGTTCGCCTCCGGAAAGCTTCATGCCTCGTTCCCCTACTATAGTATCATATCTATTCTCTGTTTTCATAATAAAGTCATGCGCGAGAGCGGTCTTTGCCGCCTGAATGACTTCTTCACGACTTACTTCCGGCTTCCCGTACGCGATATTGCCTAAAATAGAGCGGGAAAAGAGATCTACCTCTTGCGGAACTACAGCTACTTGCTTAAGCAAACTTTCGCGTTTAACATCCTTCAGATTCTGCCCATCAATCAATATATCTCCTTCTGTCGGGTCGTATGAGCGAAGCAATAAATTGATAAAAGTGGTTTTGCCGCTACCGCTTCTTCCCACCAGCGCCACTGTCGCGCGCGCCGGAATTTCAATATTGATATTTTGTACAGCCCATTGATGAGCTTGGCCATCATACGATGACTGCTCTGCTCTCTGCGTTTGCGGGTTGCCATAGCGGAATGAAACATCGTGGAATATAATTGAATTTTCCAGCGGAGGCAGCGTTTTCGCGTCCAGCTTGTCGGTAACGCTGATAGGTTCATCTATTATATCAAATAAACGCTCCGCGCGGGCTGTGTTGCGTCGCAAGCGAGGAAATACGATTGATAATTTCACTAAAGGAGAATACACCATATTTTGAAGGGAAACGAACAATACAAATTCGCCGATAGTGCTCATACCTTTCAAGACTAGAAAGCCTCCCAAAATAATAACCGCTATTCTACCTAAGGTCGCGAATAATGTTTGGATATTTTCTAATACATTCCAAAGCTGTTCAGCTCCGTATTGCGTCAGCCTCGCTTTATCCATCAATCTTTTTTGCTTAGCAGCTTCCGCGTTCTCTTCAGCGAATTTTTTGACGGTCAGCACATTGCCGGCCACGTCATACGCTTCTTTAGATACATCTTCAAATTGCTCGTTAACCACTTTCTCAATATTATATATTTTATCGGTAAGCCGCCGTATGGTTAAAAGGTAAAGAGGAAATGGCACGAATACTACCAAAGCGATAAATGGATTTTTAAATAAAAGCACTCCCAATGTGCTGATAAACACTATTAGCGGCGGTATGAGATTGTGGCCGAAAATATCATGCGCGATTGCGTAAATTGCCCCGCCGCCCCGCTCAATCCTGCCGATAATTTGGCCGCTTGATGATTTGTGATGAAATAGAGCGTGCAAACGCAAATATTTTTCAAAAGCCGCATGTCTTGCCTCATCTTCCACTTGAGTCACGGTTTTAAAAAGATTGTAATTATAAAGCGAACTGAAGACGCGACTCAAGATGGTAGCAGCTAAAATACCGATTGCAGATATAAAAAGAAAACCAAATGGCGGCGCTCCGCCTGTTTTGAAAAATTCAATAAGCCTGTCAATCAGTTTTTGAGAAATAAGAGGCACGGACAAATCAAGTCCTGTCGAGGCCGTGATAAAAACCGCCATTATCAGAACCGCTTTCTTTCGGCTTTTGAACAATTCCAATATTCTGATTGTCGGACCGGTTTTTTTCATAAAATAACTTTGAATGTTGTTTGGAATAGGACTTGCGCGTTTGCCTAAGTTCGAGGCAAAATCGAGGCTTGAGACGAGGCGTACATTGGTACGGCGAGTCTCAAACGCAGATTTTAACGAAGAAATTGGGCAAACCCTTGTGGCTTGAGAAGATAATACCTCTTGAATTAATTACCTATCTGCTCAAGCGCGTAAGTCCTATTAATAATAAAAACCACTCTCGTAGACAGGAGAGTGGTTTTTAAAAACGTCGGCTCTTATTCAGCGCGAGATACGTTCTCCGCTGCAGGACCTTTGTCGCCTTGAACGACATCAAAGGTGACAGCGGTAGCTTCTCTACCATCCTTGCCATCACTGAGCTCATCAAATGTGACGCCGCTCAATTTTGTGGAGTGGAAGAAAATATCTTTTGTTTCCCCGTCTGGGGTAATAAATCCAAATCCTCTGTCTGTTTTCGTTTTTATTTTTCCGGTCATAATTAATTTTTTGATTATTTTTTCGTCTAGAAACTCGACTATGTCTCTAATTGTATTTCAAAGTTATCAGAAAAACAGTATTTTGTCAAATATTGTCAAATAAATGCATAATCTAGAGTTTTTCTTTCCAGATCGCCTGCGATGATTTTTATCTTCACTTCGTCGCCGACGGAATATTTTTTCTTGCTGTTTGTCCCGACGAGAGAGTATGTCTCTTTGTTAAAAACATAAAAATCATCTTTCATATCTTTGAATTTTACCATTCCGCTTGCTTTGGTATGCGATTCTTCCACATATACTCCCCAATTGGTGATGCCGGAAATCACCCCGTCGTAAACATTGCCGATTTTATCCATCATGTATTCAACCTGCTTGTAAGAAATGGAAGATCTTTCGGCATCAACCGCGTCAACCTCTCTTTGAGACAGCGATATCGCGAGATTATGATGCCAAGCAATCTCATGACTGCTCAAGCCTCCGCCTTTTAAATGTTTTTCCAATATCCTGTGAACCAATAAATCGGCGTATCTTCTGATCGGAGAGGTAAAATGCGTATAGTTTTCCAGTGCCAGCCCGTAATGCCCGATGTTTCTGACCGAATATATCGCTTTTGCCATAGACCTCATGGCGACTGTTTTCACAAGCGACTCTTCCGGTCTGCCTTTGATTTTTTCAAAAATATCGTTTAATTCTTTTGACGAGATATTTTCTCCTTTGGATTCTATTTCATGTCCCAGCGCCCTTAAAAAAACCAAAAGTTCATTCACGGCTTCTTTTTTCGGCGCGTCATGAATGCGATAAATGGAAGCCCCTTTATTTATTTTCTTTATTTCTCGGCTAAGATATGAGGCCACTTCCCTGTTGGCTAAAATCATAAATTCTTCCACAAGTTTATGAACATCCAATCGCGGTTTTTCAGCTATGCTCACCGGCTTTCCTTTCTCATCCAGTTTGAATTTCACTTCTTCTTTGTCAAAATCCAGCGCTCCCATTACCATTCTTTTGCCTTTAAATACTTTCGCCAATTTATTCAGGCAGTCCAGTTCGCCGTAATACTCGCCTCTTTTTTCGTCCAGAACCTTTTGAGCTTCTTCATAGACGAATCTTTTATTTGAGTTTATCACCGTCCTCCCGAGCCAAACATTTTTAATATGCCCGTCCGCGGAAATCGTCATTACTGCCGAAAATGTCAACTTATCCTGTCGGGGATTCAAACTGCAGATGTCATTGGATAAAATTTCCGGAAGCATCGGGATGGTTCTATCCACCAGATAAATGGAAACGCCGCGATGAGCCGCTTCCTCATTAAGCCGGCTGCCTTCTCTCACATAATGCGACACATCGGCTATATGCACGCCGATTTCAAATAAATTATCGGAGATTTTTTTAAATGAAATGGCGTCATCGAAATCTTTCGCGTCTTCAGGGTCAATGGTAAATGTCGTGATATTTCTGAAATCTCTTCTTTCGGCGATGTCTTTTTGCGGTATCGGTTTCGATTTTTTCCCCAATATCTCCGACTCTTTTTCGACGCTATGCGGAAATCCCATCTGAAATCCTTTCCCAAGCACGATGGATTCCATTTCCGCGTTATTATCCCCTTTCTTGCCGATGACTTTTAAAATCTTGCCTTCGGGATTTTTTTTAGGGTCGTCCCATTTTTTAATCTGCGCGAAAACTTTTAAGTTATTTTTAATTTTGCCGGACTCGGACGGAGGCAAGAAAATATCCATATACATTCTCTTGTCATCGGGAATAATGAAAGCAACAGAGCTTCCTTTTCTTTTGTCCACTGTTCCGACAAATTCCATTTTTACCCTATTCAATATCTTTATAACTTCACCGCCCAATCTTTCCTTATCTATTTTAGGAAATAAAGAAACTTCTACCTCGTCGCCATGCAACGCGGTGTTTAAAAATTGTTGTTCTATCAAAATATCCTCGTTAAACCCAGCGGCGGTTACATAGCCCGTCCCCATCGAAGTTATGCTGACAATCCCTTTTGTGACTGATTTTATATTTTTTTGTTCCATAATATTACTCTATCATTACTTTACAAAAAAAGCACGATATTTTTCTACGATTTGCGCGACGTCGTTGGCGTCGCGCGCGGCCATTAGTTTAATTCGCAAATCTTTGGCCCCGTCAAATCCGCTCACATACGCTTTAAAATGCTTTTTCATTACGCTAAAACTTTTTATGCCGTCATACGACGACTGCTCCGCTCTCTCTGTTCGCGGGTTGCCGGCAAATAATTTTTCAAACAAAAAAGCGTGTTCAATCAGCACTAATAATTTTTCTTCAATGCTTATTGTGTTTATATCTTTTTCTCTATTAAAAAACCATGGGTTGCCGAAAATCCCCCGCCCTATCATCGCGCCGTCCGCGCCTGATTGCCGCACTTTTTCTTCCGCGTCTATCATGCTCACGATATCTCCGTTTCCTATAATCAGCGCGCGATTCGGCGAAGAATCATATCGGCGTGCGATTTCTACCGCTCGCGCTATCGCTTCCCAGCGAGCTGGCACTAAAGACATTTCTTTGCGCGTGCGCGCGTGAATTGTGATGGCGTCCGGTTCCGTTTCAAGCAATCTTGGCAGCCATTCGTCTAAAATATCGGAATCGTACCCGATGCGGGTTTTAACAGACACAGGCAGATTTCCCGCTCCACGCTTCGTTTCAATGATTATTTTTTGAGCCAATTCATGATTGCGCATCAGCGCCGCGCCGGCATTCTGTTTTTCAACTTTTTTATCCGGACATCCCATATTGATATCAATGCCGTCAAAACCGAGTTCTTGAGCAAGCAAAGCGCACCGGTAAAAATTATCCGGCTTGGATCCGAAAAATTGCGCCACAATCGGGCGCTCGACTTCCGTGAACCAGAGATTATGCATCAGTGCGTCTTTGCCGTCAGAACACAAGCCGTCACAGGAAACAAATTCCGTCCATATTGCGTCGGGGCCATAAGGCCTGCTGTATTTGGCAATAATTTGCCGGAATGCCGCGTCCGTCACGTCCGCCATTGGCGCAAGCGTGAAAAGCGACTTATCTTTTTCCCAAAATCCTTTTGTCATACGCGTATATTAAACAGTATTGCGGTAAAAATGCAAATATTAATTTGACCGCGGGTTACTATTCTGATAGTTTTTTATCATGAATTATATGAAATCAAAAACGGATAACATATGGGATGTCATTGTCATCGGCGGAGGGTCTGCGGGGATGATGGCGGCCGGGCGGGCGGCTGAATGCGGAGCGCGCGTGGCGTTGATTGAAAAAAATGATACGCTTGGCAAAAAGCTTTTGATCACCGGCGGAGGCAGATGCAATCTCACCAACGCGGAATTTAATACGCGAAAATTCTTGGAAAAATTTAAAGACGACGGCAAATTTCTTTTTTCTGCTTTTTCGCAATGGAGCGTTCAAGATACTCTCAACTTTTTCAATACTCGCGGGATGGCGACTAAAATAGAAAATGAACAGCGGGTTTTCCCCGCCAGCGACAGCGCGAGATCGGTATGGGATGTGTTAGTGAAATATATGCGCGAAGGCGGAGTAACGGTAATATCCGATTCTCCTGTTAGTGATATCATTGTTTCCCGCGCGTCTATGCCAAAGGCAACCCGCGAACGCAGAGAGCGGAGCAGTCACCGTATGATGGCAACCCGCGAACGCAGAGAGCGGAGCCACGACTCGGCAAAAGCCTCGCTGGACTGCGTTTTGTGCGCCAATCGCAAAGCTCTTGGACAAAACGGGAGCAGTCGTCGTATGACGGCAACTGGCGTAATATTGCGCGACGGTAAAGAAATCCATGCCAACGCGATCATTGTTGCCGCCGGCGGAGGCTCTCACCCGGAAACCGGATCTGCGGGAGATGGCTTTGCGTGGCTAAAAAAGCTCGGGCATAATATCGCTATACCCACTCCTTCGCTTGTGCCGGTTGCCATAAAAGACTCATGGGCAAAACAACTTTCCGGCGTCAGCATTGCGGATGTAAAAATCAACGCTATTCAAAATGAAATCGTTCATAATACAAATAGAGGAAAAATTCTTTTTACCCATTTCGGTATCAGCGGACCCGCGGTATTGCATATGAGCAAGGCAATCGGCGAACTTTTAAAAAGCGGAGAAGTGGTTATGTCGCTTGATATTCTCCCATCATTAAATAACGAACAGCTTGATATTGCGCTGAAAGATCTATTTAAAAAACATAGCAATAAAAAAATCAGGAATTCATTGGACAGCATTATTCCATCCGCTCTCGCTCCCATTATTATCGCGAAGTGCAAAATCAATCCGGAAACAGTAGTAAATAGCATCACGCGCGAGGAGCGAATGAAATTAATCGCTTGCCTGAAAAACCTGCCGATGCGCGCGGACAAACTTCTCGGTGCGGACAAAGCCGTCATTACTAGCGGTGGAGTTTCGCTTGAGGAAATTGATCCAAAGACGATGCGTTCGCGCCTTTTCCCCAATCTTTATATCATCGGAGATATGCTCAACATTGACCGCCCATCCGGCGGCTATTCGCTCCAACTCTGCTGGACCACCGGATTCGTTGCCGGCACCGCGGCAAGCAAAAATATTTTATAGTTTCTGCAATCTATATTCGTTTTGAAACTTCATCATAAACCACTGAACGGTGCTGAATAATGAGAATTTTTACCGTATTTTCCTCAATGCTAAAAATAACTCGATAATTACCTATGCGGAGCTTCCGGTATCCTTTCAATGATCGTCTTAGCGGTCTGCCATAAAGATCAGGATATATAGAGAGACGCTCTTCGATCGCTCGTCTAATCTTTTTCTTCCATTCACTGGAAAGCTTAGGAATGTCATGAGAAACCACTAAATAATGATAGACAACATTAAACATTATTTCCATGCTTTATCATGGGAAAGATAACGCGCATTTTTAATATCTCGCTGTTTGGCAATAGCGTCCCAGACTTGGTCTTCTTCTAACTCAAGAGCTGTTTCGAGCAGACGCGCCGCTTTAGTCGCTTGAGGAACTTGGTCGCGACGGGCAAGCCTGCTTAATGCATTTCGTACATCATCCGGCAAACTTATATTAAGTCTTGTTTTGGTGATTGGCATATCAATTTAAGTGTATCAAAAGTGTATCAGATGTGTCAAGATGGCTCAACTTAGGTAGAAGCGCTTCATATTTTAGGACAACTTTATTCTTCATTAATATCAAAAAGAGAGAAATCGCTGAGGAGCGAGTGTTTTAGATAATGGCTGTGAAAAACAGCGTCCGCGGAGTTTCGTAATTCAAAGAAATTAAGGATTTCAATGGCGCACACATATCAACAGCAAAGGCGACACTAACTTTACAACAGTATTCAAACGATACTCCCATAGGAGATCCTATTGTTGTTGAATCAACGAGTGGAGCAGATACAGGTAATATATTTAGATATGACATTAACAATGAACAGTATATTTTTAATCTAAACACAAAAGGATTATCTCAATGTCTCTGGCAGTTACAGGTGCAGTTGGATGATGGAACCATAAGAACAAGGTATATTCAGTTGAAGTAGTATATCCAAATTTATACTGCCAGAGCCAACCAGCTTACTCACAAAAAATATTTTCTATTTTTGTGCTCGAATTACAAAGCTATAAACACATTCCAGCATACCTGTTAGTATTTGCATTATCCACAGATGTTGTTGATTGAATCTAATTTTAATCATATCATTATAGTCAGTAACTCTATGGATATTCCTCCATCACAAAATCTTCTAGATCAAAAGATACGCCGAGATGCGTGGATTAGTTTTGGCTTGGGTGTATTTGGTATATTACCCGTTATCTTTTTTATTTCACTTTTCATTTTAATTCTTATTATTCGTTATTATATTTTCCATATTCTTCATGAAGGTACTCTTAAAAGTATTGACTTTTTATTCACACCGTTGCTTATTTCTTTAGTGATTATTCCATATTATTTTCCTGTTTCTACTATTATCTCTATCCCATCTACTCTTTTCGCCATACGTGTCATAAAAAAATTACAATTAAAAGGAACTACTATTAACGGATTGAAATTAAAATTGGCCTTAATATTTCTAGGGGCTTTTACAGGCATAACCCCCTTAATTTATACTATAGCAATGATTCTTAATTATTTTGATATTATTAGGATAGGAGTATTTCATATTGAATTATTCCCTCCCTAATTTTCTAAACTTTGAATTTAAATTGCTTTGATAGCATTGTTAAGAGCTTTGACCTTCCGTCTCTATCTCCCTGCTTATTACCTCCTCAGAGCCTCTGTGGATAACCAGATAAAAGTCATTCAATTCCTTGAGAATTCGATGGGGCATAGGAAATAAGCGTTTGCAAGCCCCAATCATTTTCCCTGGATTTCCACCACCCCCAGCGCCACCGCATCAAACATGTTGTGATGATACCGCTCCTTCCACTTCCTGTCATGGATTAGATAGACAACGAGTGCAGATTACCAACAAAAAAACGGCGCTAAGCGCCGTTTTTTCTAAATAAAATACTAAATTATTTCATTCTCTCTTTAAGAAAGATGTTTGGAAACCAGTTTTGTCATTTCGAACATATTGACCACCGCTTTGCCTCCAAATACTTTCTTTAAGCTTTCATCAGCAACGATGTTGCGCTTATTTTTAGGATCTTGAAGATTCTTTCCTTTGATGTAAACCCAAAGTTTTTTGACTACTTCAGATCTAGGCATCGGGCCTTTGCCCACTACTTCCGCTAATTCAGCACTCACTGTCAGCGGCTTCATAAACGCAGAATTTGCTTTTGGCATATATTTTTTTATTAATTATTAAGACCTTATTTAGTATAGCATCAGAAACAGAACTTGTAAATACATAAAAATGTCGGTATTTAAATTATAGCATCTTTCTATAATTTTTCCAAATCCAAAACTTCGTCAATGCGGATTTTTTTCACGAACGAAGGCACATGGCTGACTAAAATCATCGCTCCCTGATAGGTATTAAGCGCTTCGGCGATAAGCGGAATGTGGCGGAAATTGATATGATTGGTCGGCTCATCTAAAATAAGAAGCCCCGGCTTTTGAAGTACCAGCCGCGCGAAAGCGACTAAGCCTTTTTGTCCTTCGGACAGATCCCCAATTTTTATACGCATACTCTCTGCCGTAATGAGAAAACCGGCGGCGGTTGATCGCATTTCATGTTCGTCCCGCTCTTTCATAATGGAAAAAAGAGAATCATATACCGTATCGTCAAAATTGAGCGTTGAAAAATCCTGGCGATAATACCCGATTCTCACTCTGGGGGCGACGCTTATGCCCGGCGCATTATTCTCTGTAATTAACTCAAGCAAAGTGCTTTTGCCGATGCCGTTAGGACCGGAAAGCAAAAGATGATTATTCTTCTTCAAAGAAATATTTGTTTTGTGTGCCGTTGGCTTATGATTTTTAAGCGTGGTAAATGAAGTAATGCGGATAATTTCTCCAGTTAAATCCTGTTGCGCGGGTATCGTGAAATGGCGGATAGTTTTATCTTCCCTTCTCACATCAACTTTTTCTTCTTCAAGTTTTTCGGCTTTGTCGCGCATGCGTTTGGCAACCATACGCATTCCTCCGCCTTTTTGCGCGAAGAAATTCGCCTTGTCCTTATTTTCCTGAATCTCTTTCGCGAGTTGGGCATTCTTGCTATTTTCTTTTTCTATGCGGGCGGAAATCTCATTGACCGCGTCAAAATAATTCCCGACATACCGCTCAATTTTTCTGGTAAACACATCAAGATATAAAACTCCGTCGGTGAATGAATTTAAAAATTCGGCATCGTGAGAAATAACGACGACCGTCTTTTGATATTTTTTGAGAAAATCGGTGAGATGCGCGATGCCTTCTTTATCTAAATTATTAGTCGGTTCGTCCAGAAGCAAAATATCCGGGTTTTGAATAAGCGCGGAAGCGAGTAAAAGCCGCGCCTGCTGTCCTCCGGAAAATGATTTGATTATTCTGTCGCGCGGCGCTGAAAGATGCACTATATCTAAGACCGCGTCTATTTTCGGGTCTATATCATACGCTTTTTTTGAGAAGCGCTTTTCAAAAAATTCCCGCACCGTCAAATCCAATTGATCGCGCGGAATAACTTGCCGCGCCGTCGCGATGGAAAGATTTGCATCTATGCTTACTTTTCCGGAATCCGGTTTTGCGTCCCCGGTTATCAATGTAAAAAGCGTGCTTTTGCCGGCGCCGTTTTGGCCCATCAGGGCAAACTTCATCCCCTGCCGCACCGAAAAACTAACCTCGTCTAAAATGGGTTTCGCGTGCCCGTATTCAAAGGACACTTCGTCAAATCTAATGATAATTTTATCTTGAGACATACTTTTATGATGAGTTCTTAGCATATCTCATCTTAAGAAAAAGAGGAAGTCCTATCGAAAACTATTTAAACTTATTATAGTTTCGTCTATCTGTTAAGCTATAGCTTAACAGATAGACGAAAAGGATAAAATAAATAACAAAATATGCCCTTACCGCGTAGATTGCCGTCATACGGCGACTGCTCCGCTCTCTGTGTTCGCGGGTTGAATGAGTTTTATTTTCTTATCCCTGCGCCAGAGTTTAATTTCAGCTTCTCGCTTGAGCGCCCTTGAAAGAGTTTCCACAGTTTCCGAATATACCAGCTCCACCGGCCGCCGGATTTTTGTGTAATGCGCCCCCGCCTTTGCCGTATTATGTTGAATAATCCTCTTTGCCAAATCATTAGTAGAGCCGACATAAAGAGTATCATCAGCACATTTGAGAATATAGACGAAATAGTTCATAAACTAATTCTGTTTTTCCTCAACTCATTTCTCATCTCTTGATAGTTTGGGATCATTTTGGCGACCAGATTCCAAAATCTTTTAGAGTGATTAAATTCACCAAGATGGCATAATTCATGGACAATAATATAGTCGGCGAGTTGTTGCGGTAGTAGTACGATTTTGTAATTAAAATTCAAATTACCTTTTTTAGAACAGCTGCCCCAGCGAGTTTTTTGATTTCTTATATTTATCTTATTAAACTTGAGTTTATAAAAATCATTAAAATATTCTATCTGCCTCTCCGCCAGCTTCAACGCGACATCTTTGTGTTTTAAAAAATCTCCCCGATTACTTTTTGTAAAAGTTCCGGCGGGAAACTGTTTTAAATAATTTATCTTATCAATAACCCACTGTGATTTTTTAATGATAAACTGCTCAATAACATTTTCTCCTACGCTTTGCGGAGCCGTCACCACAAAATCGCCTCCGCAATAAACAGTCAGCCGCATCATTCGCGCCCGCTTGCTCACTTTCAGGGTATATTCAACTTTTTTAGCATTAAGCTCTATTTGCTTTTTCATGAATTATTTTTCTATAGCTAATCTTCTTTACTGTTTTTTTTAAATTGGAGAAATGGGGTCAGGTACCTTTTTTAGGCCGCCATAGGCTTCTTAATGTTGGTTTTAAATCAAACTTATCAATTATTTTATTTACCCAGTTTTCTGATTCGTAAGGTTTCCATTTGTTTATTGAATATCTTAAAGCATCTGGTTCTGTGTTTGTTTGCGACTCATTTTTAAAAAGGTACCTGACCCCATTTTCTAAGTAATCGCATTTACATTACCGATAATCAGAAACTTCTTATTGTATTCGACAAGCTGGGCAATATATTCACGAAAGAGTGAAAATGGAGGATTCGTGACCACAACGTCAGCTTCTTTGAGTAATTCAATACATTCTTCACTTCGGAAATCGCCGTTACCCTGTAATTTCCGAGATGATTTTTTATTACGTCTAAGTAGTGCCTCGACATCTTCCAAACTTATCGCGCCGTCGTTGTTAATATCCGGTACTTCGTTTATCTCCACCACGTACGGCTCTTTGCCGTCTGGCTTAAGTCCCTCCATCTCAAACAAATGACGAGAGAATGCGAGCGAGGCTCCTTAGATTATTTTAGAATACTGATTATAATTTTCTCTTACTTTATTTTTCCAATTCGCTGTTTCATTCCCACCGCCTAAATCAGTTTTACTATACACCAATAAGACATGAACTGTTGATGTATTTTTGTGAATAGCGATAATACACCTATTTCCAGATGAATGCCTTGATTCTTGTTTGCCATGAACACGAAATTCTGTTTTACATATTTTAATATCTCCGGCTTCAGTAATGGTTTCCGCGATATTTGTTCGACCAATTAATGTATTAATGCGCTTAAATTCCTCATGCATACCTACCCACGTGACATCCCAAGCGCCTTTATATTTCTTTTTAAAAGTAGAGATAAAGTGTCTTTCCGCATATTGTTCTATAACAACAACATAATTAGTAAACATAGTCCGGATCTTGCTGGATTATCAATTCGTACGGAATTGCTTCGTCAGGAGAACAAAGTTTATAAGGCAACTGCTCATGAGTGAAGTCCACAATTTCCTGTGTTCTTTTATTTTTCCATTTAGTGGATATTTTTTTCATTAAATTTAACTCATCTTCACTTATTAAGTCGAGTTTTTGATGTTTGGCGCCTGCGCCAACAAGAACAGCGTCGCCTTTATAGTCAACTGTTATTTTTCCTTCTTCTTCAAGTTCAGCCAGCGCTCTAAAATACGGATCAGGAACTGGCCCATATGTTCTACGGAGATATTGCATTCCACTCATACTTTCGAGTTTATTGTAATACCAAGCAAAATCAGCCAAATATAAAAGCTTAGCAAGTTTTGTTTTTGGAACTTTTCCATCTGACGAAAGTGGTGATTGTAAATAAGCAAGAATCATTTGCTTATACTTTTCATATTTTGGTAAAGTGGCTTTTGCAAACTCCCCAATAGAGATTCCAAATAAATCTTTTAATTTTTCTGCTTCTGCCAGGGTAAGACCTCTGCTTCCATTTTCTATTGACACATAAGATGGGCGTGAAAGATCTAATTTATCCGCTACAAAAGACTGCGAAAAACCCCGCTCTGTTCTAAGCGCTTTTATAAATTTTGCATGCTTATTAGTCATACTTCTAGTATATTTATAAATGTAAAAAAGTCAAGCATTGAGTGTTGATAAATTTGACAAGTAAGATAAGGACGTCTTGCTTATGCCTCTTTCTGGAATCTAACTCGTATTCTTATTTTATAAACTCGCACTGAGCTTGCCGAAGTGCTGCGGGACCTGGATTCGAACCAAGATAAACGGCTTCAAAGGCCGCTGTCCTACCATTAGACGATCCCGCAATAAAAAATTATGGTTGTATTATTTTTATCAGCGCAAGTTCAATCGGGAGGACCGTGATGGAGGTTTTTTTGAGATTTATCTCGGCTTCCATCAAGACGATTAAAGCCCTTTCCAGTTCGGCTCTCTCAAATTTCTTGCACTGGGCTATAATAGTTAAAAATTGGTTATCGGTCAATTCCGGCGCGGCGAAAGGCCGCAGTTTTTCGTCTATCTGCAAAAGCATCATTTTTCGCAAATATCCGAGAAGCGATTTTAAAAACTCGTCCAGTCGCACTCCTTCTTTCTGCAAGCTGTTGAGTCCGATGATAGCTTCTTTTAAATCTTTAGCTTGAAGCAAGTCCGCGAACGCCGATATTTTACTCAAAGCGGGCACTCCAAGCGCTTCTTCAACGGCTAAATCGGTGACTTTTTCGGGAGAATGGGCAAGTATCTGCGCGAGCATTGATTCCGCGTCCCGCAATCCCCCGCTGGCGTAAATAGCTATTATTCGCAGGGCATCTTGGCTGAATTTAACTTTTTCTTCTTTCAATATTTTTTCCAGTTTGGCGACAATTTGGTCAATTGAAAGTTGTTTAAAATCAAACCTTTGCACCCTCGAAAGGATAGTCGCCGGCATTTTATCCGCTTCGGTTGTTGCCAAAATAAAAACGGCATGAGCAGGCGGTTCTTCCAGAGTTTTTAGTAGAGCGTTGAACGCTTCTTTGGTAAGCTGATGAGATTCATCAATAATGTATACTTTGTATTTTAACTGAACTGGCACGGAGCGGATACCTTCCCGCAATTCGCGGATTTCGTCTATGCCGCGGTTTGAAGCGGCGTCTATTTCTATGATGTCCAGCGCGCGGCCGGCGGCGATTTCCGTACAGCTTGCGCATTTATTGCACGGCTGTCCACCGGAAAGTTTTTCACAATTGATGGTTTTCGCGAGAATTCTCGCAAGAGTGGTTTTGCCTGTGCCTCGCGGGCCGGTAAATAAATAAGCGTGCGACAGCCGGTTTTGAGCGATGGCATTTTGAACAGTCTGGACAATATGTTCCTGCCCGATGACTTCATTGAAATCACGGGGACGGTATTTTCTATAAAGCGCTAAGTTTTCCATTATACTATTCCTCTTAATTGCAATATTTCTTTCGCGATGATTTCCGCGGAATTTTTAGTGATAAAAGCGGCGGCGTTGGAAGATATTTTGTCGGAAGTTTCTTTATTCTCCAATATTGATTCGATATTTGAAAATAATAAATGCGGCGTCAGGTTGTTTTCTTCCATTACTATCGCCGCGCCGGTTTTTGAATATTCATAAGCATTTTGGCGCTGATGATCCTGGGCGGAATTTTTGAGCGGGATCAGTATGCTTGGTTTGGCGCAATTGGCTATTTCAAATATGCTGGTTGCTGACGCGCGCGACACGACGATGCTGGCAAGCGTGAAAGCGAATTTTATTTCTTCGGTTAGAAATGGATATAAATGATAACTGCCGCCAAGTTTATCTCCGTGCATTTCTTTCAGCTGGGACTTGAAACTTTCGTAATTTCTTTGGCCGCAAAGATGTATGACCTCGTATTTAATTAATAATTGAGGCAAAATCTGGATAATATTTTGATTTATACTGTCGGCTCCTTGCGAACCGCCTATAATAAAAATCACTTTGCGGTCGGTTTGAATGTCAAAAAACAGCCTTGCTTTTTTCGGATCTTGGCGGCAAAGATCGTCGCGCACTGGTAATCCTACGGCGGCGGTTTTTTCTATCGGGAATTTCAAAGCGGCAGTTGTGAATGCCACGCCGATGCGTTTGGCGAATATCGCAGACATTCTATTCGCGAGTCCCGGCACGCTGTCTGATTCATGAATGACTCGCGACGGTACGAAAAAAAGCCAGCAGGAAAACATAACCGGAAAACTGCCGAACCCTCCTTTGGAAAACACAGCGTCGGGCATATTCCAGAAAACAATCCAAAGCGCGTGGAGCATTATAAAAGGAAATTTTAAAATATCGATAACATTTAACGCGCTCGCGTATCTTCTTATTTTGCCGGACAATATATATTTTCTTTCTATTCCGGCGCGCTTAAACATCTCCTCCATATCTTCGGAAATGTTTGAAAACTTCGGCCCCACATATAAAAAACTGATGTTTTCTATGCCTCTGTCTTTGGCGAATTGTTGAATTTTTTGCGCGACGGTGATTAGAGGGATTATATGCCCTCCGCTTCCGCCACCGGTTAGAATTACTTTCATAAGTTAAAAAATCAAATGTCAGATGTTGTTCTTTGTATGTTATATAAAATACCGCAAGCGGTCAATAAAATTGCCATTGAAGTGCCTCCATAACTCATAAAAGGAAGCGGCAATCCTGTTAACGGCAGTATCGCGGTCATCGCCCCTATATTTATAAAGGCCTGGATAAGCACCCAGAAAGTTATTCCAGCCGCGACCAGACTGCCAAAAAGATCAGGGCACAGTTTGGCGATTCTTAATCCTTGCCATCCGAAAAGCGCGAAAAGAAATATCGTGGCGCTTATCCCTATGAATCCAAGTTCTTCCGCCACAATTGCAAATATTGAATCTCCCATCGGCTCCGGTAGATATATTCCTGATTTTTGCTGTGATTGGCCGTAACCTAAACCCTTAAATCCCCCGGAACTTATAGTGGCAAGCGCGGTATTGAGCTGGTATCCTGCCCCGAGTCTGTCACTTTCCGGATTTAAGTAAACCTGTATTCTTTCCATCCCGTAGCCGTGGAAATACACAAATGCCGCTACGCTAAAAAGACCGATGAGAATTGCCGCCAATATATGAGTTTTTTTGGCGCCAGCGATAAAATAAACGGCAAGCGCGGTAGAAATTATTACGCTAAGCGTTCCTAAGTCCGGTTGAGATATTAGAAGCGCGGTTATAATCGTTATAAGAACTAAAAAAGGAGCAAAGCCTTCTTTTAGACTCGAGACATTGTCTTTTTTCGCTTCAAACAGCGCGGCAAGGTATAGAACAAAAGAAAGCTTGAGAATTTCCGATGGCTGAAAAGAAAATCCCCAAAAATCAATCCATCTGGCCGCTCCTTTGGTTTCTATCCCAAATTGAGGAATAAAAATCAAGAATAAAAAGAATATGGCCAGCATTATAATCGGCAATACCAATTTTTTGAGTTTGTAATACGGAAATCGGCTCGCGATAAAGAAAAATAAAATGCCGGGAATCAGGCCGTTGATGATTTGCCGTTTAAGAAAGAAATAACTATCCCCTGTTTTATTAAAACCGAGCACAGCCGAAGCTGTGGAAAGCATGGCGAGGCCAAAAAAAACCAGCAAAAAAACGGAAATCGGGAATAAGTTGTTCTTTGACAGAAGATTCATTCTTCGCGTTTTAAGACTTTTCCGGAAAAACTTTTTACGAATTTGCCTTCGTGAAGCGCGAACCGGCCGTTGACCAATACCTCTTTTATGCCCACACTGTATTGATACGGATTTTTAAATGTCGCTTTATCGGTGATTTTTTCCGGATCAAAAATAACTAAATCCGCGAAATTGCCTTTTTGCATGACTCCCCTGTTTTTTATTCCGAATAATTTTGCCGGTTTTGAAGTTATTTTTTCTATTGCCTGTTCAAGCGCGAATAATCCGCCTTCACGCGCGTATTTGCGCAAAAATCGCGGGAAAGCGCCGAAAGATTTCGGATGCGGCAAATCGCTGACAGAATTTATTTTTGACAAATCATAGCCGGCGCCTGCTGAAGCTATGACTGATAGCGGATGAGCTATCGCGGTTTTTACATTCGATTCATCGAGTAAATTCGCGAACACTATGGCGTTTAATTTTGAGGCGGATAATAAATCTATAATCGCTTCTTCGCCTGTTGTTTGCCAGTCTTTGGCGATTTCGGAAATTGTCTTCCCGACAAACAACATATTTTGTTTGGCATTTTCAAGCGGACCGGTGGAGAATGACGCTATGGTTATTTTGTCGAAATCTATTTCCTGCGCTTTAAGATCTTTGAGTATTTGTTTGCGGTCGAATGGATCTTTCAGTCGATCCAGCATAGCATCATTTCCTCCGTTCTTTGCCCAAGCCGGCAATAAAAGATAAAGCGCGAGCGAGCTTGACGCGTACGGGAAAACATCAAAGCTTATCTTCGCGCCGTCTTGATAGTTTTTCTCCAATTCTTTCACAGCCCTATCGAAATTTCCCCAGAATTTTTTGCCGATTACTTTCAGATGAGAAATATGCGTTTTGGCGTTTGTTGTTTTAGCTTTGTCTAAAATAGCAATCAGAGAATCCATGAATTTATCCCACTCGTCCTTTAAATGCACGGAAACAATCGCATCTTTTTCAGCCGTTATTTTAAAAAAATAGTCCAAAGTATCGCCGGAGTCTTCGCGTAGATGCCAATAAGCCATTCCCACCGATAATCCGAAGGCTCCTTCCTCAAGCGCTTGCCTAAACAAATTACCCATAATTTCTTTTTCAGTTTCGGTCGGCGATCTATGTTCGTTTTTCAAGACTCCTTTTATTAATGTATTAAATCCTACCAATGTTCCGAAATTAAGACTCATTTTTTTCGCCGATAGACAATCTAAAAATTCAGACATTTTGAGCCAGTCAATGTTTATTTGATCCGGATTTGCCCATTTTTGAACGGTTTCCAGCGCATTACCGGAAACTAATGGCGCGAGCGAATAACCGCAGTTGCCACCGATAATTGTCGTCACACCTTGAGTGAGCAAACTTTCCTGACTCGGCATGGTGAAAAGTGTCAGATAAGTGTCTGAATGGTTTAAAACATCAATAAATCCGGGAGATATTATTAAGCCGGTTGCGTCAATTTCAGTTTTTGCGAGTTCATATTGGAAACTTCCTATACCGGCGATTTTATCACCCAACACGCAAATATCGGCTTTGTATGCCTCTCTTCCCGTTCCATCTATAATAGTGCCGTTTTTGATTATTAAATCGTACATAGTTATAAATTACGTTCAAGAACAAACAACGCTATACCAATAAAGGAAAAAACTGCTGAAATAATCCAGAATCGCATGGTGATTTTTGTTTCCGGCCAGCCGATTGCTTCGAAATGATGATGAATCGGTGTTGATAAGAAAATCTTTTTCCCGCGCAATTTTTTTGACGCGGTTTGGATTATAACCGACAGCGTTTCAACAACCAGTATGAATCCGAAAAATGGCAAAAATAAAACGGTATTTGTCAGCATTGCCATAACGCCGAGCGTAACACCGAGCGCCATGGAGCCGGTATCGCCCATAAAAAACCGCGCCGGATTGATATTAAACCACAAAAATGCCAGTAATGCTCCAACAACAACCGCGCAAAAAACCGCCAGTTCAGGCTTATTAAGAGTCGCCGCCACGAAGATATATGCGGCAAAAGCGATTGCAATCGAGCCGCCGGCAAGGCCGTCCAATCCATCGGTAATATTGGCGGAATGCGCCGCCGCGGTGATGACGAACATAAAAATCGGGATATACCACCAGCCGATTTCAAAATTGCCGAAAAACGGAACATAAATAAAATCCCACCCGAGCTTGAAATAAAACCAGTACGCGCCGACGCCTGCCACAAGCAAATAAAGCAGAAGCCTGTGTTTCATGCGCAGACCGCCGCCATTCGGCCCTATTTTCCACACACCCATCAAGTCGTCTATCAATCCGACAATCGCGGCAAGAATCAATATGCCAAGCGGCAGATAAGTCTGTTCGCGGGTGAGGAAATTCAGTTTTTCAAATTGGGAATCTGGGAACACAATCGCGAGAATAAGAAATATGATTGATATGGAAAGAACGACAAACCAAATCATAATCCCTCCCATCGTTGGAGTGCCGGTTTTTTTGGCATGCAAACTGTTGTAAACCGGAGCATTTTCGGCCGTTCTGATTTGTTTGCCAAGTTTATATTTGTATAAAAAATGTGTCAGAATCGGGGTAAATAAAACCGCCGCCGCGAAAGCAAGAGCGGAAAATCCCAAAATTTTTATGATAAGAAACGGGTCAACCATTTTTCAAGATTTTTATAATTTGCTTTGTCTCCTCAAATCTATCTTCCGATCCCAAAACTATGCTTATTATTTTTCTTCCGTTAATATTTAAAATACTCAAAATACAGCCCCGCGCTTCTTTAGTATATCCTGTTTTGCCGCCGATTACTTCCGTGACGTTCTGATGCAAAAGTTGATTAGTGGAAAGCGCGTTGTGCAAGATATTTGTATTATCAGAAAAAATTGAAACGGATTTTTGCGATATAATTTTGATAATTGTCTGATTGTTTGCCACGTAAATTCCAAGCCGCGCCAAATCAGCGGCGGTTGAATAATGGTTTTGCGCGTCCAATCCGCTCGGATTATTAAAAGAAGTGTTTACCATGCCAAGCATTTTTGCTTTTTCGTTCATTATATCAATTAAATTAAGATTTTTTTTCTCAAAGTGCTCGGCAAAGGCGGCGGCTGCATCGTTGCTAGACGCGACAAGCATTATTCTTAGCAAATCGATAGCTAAAAATTCTTCCCCGACAATTAATTTGCCTACCCACCCCTCGGTATCAATGGCGGTTTGGCTTATTTTGATTTTTTCTTCAGAATTTAAATTTTCCAGCACTGCTATCGCGGTCATCAATTTCGTAACACTTGCTATCGGCAATTTCTTATCCATTTCTTTTTTCAATAAAATACTTCCATCGGCGGCGTCAACGGCAATCAGCACTCTTGCGGAAAAATCTGATAGTGATTCAGATGACGCGGCATCGTTTACATCGTCTTTTAATACCATCAATGGAGCGACCGGGTTTGCCGTATTGGCGTAAAAACTATTTTCTTTATTATTATTTTGATTTGAATTTATTATCGGCGTTTCAATCCCAATGTCGCCACCGGCTTCTTCATGATTATTTTGCGGTTGTGATTGCGGTTGCATAACTGCCATTGCGGTTTGGGTTTTTGCGATAGCCAGCCGTTCATCAAGCCGCGGAGATTTAGCGTGTCGGTATAAAACCACGCCGAAAATTAAAACAAGAGCCAGTACGCATATAAATCTGGCGCTGTTTAATGTCTGGCTGTCAGCGTTATCAATTATTCTTTGTAATTTCTTCATAATCATTGAACTTCGGCAAATCGCTTACTTTTTCTATTCCTAATTTTTTCAAAAAATCCAATGTTGTTTTAAAGCAATCGGCTTTTTCTCCAACCTCGGATTTGCAGGCGGTCTTTTCAATTAGCCCCCTTATCATTAAGCTTCTCAATGAAAAAATAGAATTCAACCCTCTTAATTCATCAATCTCGATTTTTGAAATCGGCTCTTTGTATGCGACGCAAGCAAGAGTTTCCAATGCCGCCGGCGTTAATTCTTCCGTCAGTTGGGATTTAACAAGTTTTTCTATTATCGCCGCGTTTTCCGGGGCGGTTACCATTTGGATTCTTTCTTCTTTGGAAAGTATTCTTAATCCTTTGTCTTGATACTCTTTCCCCAAGTCTTCGACGGCTTTTTTTATTTTATCATTGTCAATCTCTTCCCCCAAAGCGTGTTTAATCTGCTTTACGCTTAACGCGTCGCCGGATATGAATAATATCGATTCGATTTTAGATTTTAGATCAGACATTTGTTATATGCACGTGGGTCAGTTCAATTTCTCCGAATATTTCTTCTTGCTCCGCGGTTAAAAACCTTTGTCTGGCAAGTTCAAGAATTGCCAGAAAAGAAATTATCGTATGCGCGCGCGAAGCGCTTGAAGTGATTTGCCTAAAGCTTGTTTGCAATTGAGCGCGCAATCTCTCTCTGATTTCTTTGATTTTCTCTTCAAAAGAAATAATGGTTTCAATTTTCCGTTCTTCCATGATGATCTCCGGCTTGTGCGCGAAAGCCAAGACATTCTTAAAATGCTCAAGTAAAATCTCCGCGGTCAATCCTTCCGGCATGACAAATACTCGAAAATTTTTAAGATTCGAAGTCCGATGATAAGCGATTGCCTGTTTTTTATCCAATTCCGAAATTAATTTCGCTCTCTCTCGTATTTTTTGATAGGCGGCAAGCCTGTCTTTGAGTTCTTTGATTTCTTCCTCTTCTTCTTGAGTAATACTGAAAAACGGGAGCATTGCTTTGGATTTTATAAGTATAAGTTTTGCCGCCACCACCAAAAAATCGGCAAGATATGCCGGCTCTTTTTCTTGTATTTCGCTCAGATGGGACAAAAATTGATCGGCAATCGCTGCCAGCGATATTTCGGAAATGTCCAGTTTAGCCTTTTCTATAAGCTCCAGCAGAAGCTCAAGAGGTCCCTCAAATTTTTCAAGTTTAACGGTGTACATGAAAATATTGCCAAATCGTTAATATTATTGTATTTTTAACTATATGATTCAAATAATATCCTCTTTTAGAAAATTAATTTTAGCGGCCGGTGACTTTGTATTGCTCTATCTCGCGCTTTTTTTGGTATTAACCGCAAGATATGGCGACAATTTTGACAGTTATATGTGGAGCGAGCATATGCGGCTATTTTTGCCGATATTCGCGGTCTGGATTTTGATTTTTTACCTTTTTAATTTATATGAAGGAAAGTCATTCCAAAACAGCCATCGATTTTATCTTAACTCGGCAAAAGCGATATTCACGGCAGTTGTATTGACTGTAATATTCCTGTATCTTGCCATTACTTCATCGCTTACCCCGCAGATTGCTCCGAAAACAAATTTGGTTTTAACCGCGGTATTTTATTCGGTGTTTTTTTTCGCGTGGCGATACGCGTGCAATCTATTTTTTCGATCCAATCGTTTTCTTAATAATACTATATTCATAGGAGTAAATAAAGAGGCGCGGGATATCATAAATATACTATCAGAACATCCTCAATTAGGATATAAAATTATCAGGGTGTTTGATTATAATGAGGTTTTAAATATTGATATTTTAAAAGTAGCGCGAGAGTTTAATATTCATACGATTGTACATTCTAATCAGCATCAATCGGAATCGGAAAAACAGATAATTTCCAAGATGCTTTACAATCTGATTCCTTTGGGGGTCGGTATTGTTGAATTGTCGAAATTCTATGCTGAAATTACGAAAAAGATACCCATTTCAATTATCGGTGAAACTTGGTTTTTGGAAAACTTGATTGAAACAGAGAAAAAGCCGTATGAAACAGGTAAGCGGACATTGGATATTTTGTTGGCGATTTTATTGACAACCGTCTTTCTTCCATTCGCGCCTTTGATAGCTCTGGCGATCATAATAGACAGCCGGGGAGGAGCTTTTTACACTCAAACCAGAATAGGCAAAAATGGCAAAGTTTTTTCTTTGCTTAAATTCAGGACTATGGTGAAAAACGCGGAAGCTCATGGAGCGCGATGGACTTCCGCCAGCGACGCGCGCGTGACCAGAGTAGGAAGATTTTTAAGAAAATCGCGAATTGATGAATTGCCGCAATTATGGAATGTCATTAAAGGCGATATGAGTTTTGCCGGTCCGCGACCGGAACGCCCGGAATTTGTCGGCACTTTGGAAAAAGCGATTCCCTATTATCAAATGAGGCATCTTGTCAGGCCGGGATTGACAGGTTGGGCGCAAATCAATCAACCTCACGGAGGCGCGTCTGTGGAAGATAGTCTGGAAAAACTACAATACGATCTTTACTATATTAAAAACAGAGATTTGATATTAGACCTGGATGTGATACTCAAAACCATTCCTGTAGTGTTAAAAAGAGAAGGACATTGAACTTTGTGTTTAGAATTTATTTATCTCCGGCAAGATCATACACCGGGTCCATACCATTAAAGCCATTGATATATCCTGCTTTTGCCGAATCAAGGTCGGAATCAGAACGAAATGCCGCTGGGCTTGCTTCATTTCGTCCTCCGAGCAAAGCGCCTATGTGGTATTTTTGAGGCTTTTCCGCCGGATAATAAGCATAGAAATAATTACGACTGGAAGAGTATTTTGGCAAGATAGTTAAATAATACGGCACTAGGTCTTCCAATTGTTTTGGATATTGGCTTTTGTCGTTATAATATCGTTCCAGCGCGCCTTGAGTATATTTTATATTGTTGATATGAGATGGATCGGTTGCATCCGTCTCTATTAATTTTTGGGTCGCGACGGATGTCGCTTTTTTTTCGCCGGCTGACTTTTCTTGTTTTCCGGTTTTTTGCGCGCCGAGATAAAAAAGCATGCCGATTATTATTATTGCCGCGATTACCCCGATTATTAAAAATATATTTGTTTGTTTTTGATTGATTTGCATACGATATGAGTTAATTATGGCGCATGTTTATTTTAACATAGTTTTTTCATTTTCATCAAACCTGATAGTTTTATTCTTGCCTGTTTTTTTCGCTTTGTACATTGCGGAATCGGCGGCCTTTACAAGCTCGTCAAGATTCATTCCGTTTATGATTTGCGCCACCCCGATGCTTACGGTGATTGGCACCATATCCTTTGAAGGTATTCTGACTCTTTGCTTGATTGCTTTTCTTATTTCTTCCGCTTTTCTATACGCGTTTTCCGAGTCTGAACCTATTAGAGCCACGGCTATCTCTTCCCCGCCCCATCTTCCCACCATATCAATGCTGCGGACTTTTTTTGATATAACGCCGGTAACATATTGCAAAATATGATCCCCGGTTTTATGGCCGTAAGTATCGTTAATTTTCTTGAAATTATCTATGTCAAAAAACAACAAGCTTAAATGAGCGATATAAAAATGTTTTCTTGCCTCCGGATTGGCGCGGGCGAAAGCGATATCGTTAAAAATTCTGTTGATTTCTTCTTTGAATCCCCGCCTGTTATAAACTCCGGTCAGCTCATCTCTGCTGACCAAAGTCTTTAATTTGGTTATTTCCAGCTCTTTCTTTTTGAGTTCTGTTTTGAGTTTTTTTATGTTATCTTCGAAGTCCATCTTGTGTTTTACTGATTATACTTTGAATTACGAAATGCGTAGTTTGTCATTCTGAGCTTGCGAAGAATCTAGTATTTTACTTGATTTTCAGAGATTCTTCGGTCGCTGACTCCCTCAGAAAGACACAAAAATGGCTATTTCGTAATTCAAAGGATTATAGCTATTATATAATATAATTCAAAAATACTAAAGAACATGATAGTATATTGTTTATGATAGGTAAAACTCATATAAAAAATATCGGTTTATCCGACCCGATAGAAAAGTTAAAAGGAGTCAACTATAAGATTGTCAAACCACTTAAAGTTTTGGGCATTCATACTGTTTATGATCTTTTGCGGCATATTCCATTTCGATATGATGATTTCTCAAAAATTGTAAATATAGCCGAATTGACTCCTGGTGAAACTGCGACTATTCGCGCGAAAATAGATAAAATAACGAACAAACGGACATGGAAAAAAAATATGTATGTTACTGAAGCGGAAGTTTCAGATGAAAGCGGCATGATAAAAGCAGTGTGGTTCAACCAGCCGTTTTTGATTCGAAATCTGAAAATCGGCAGTTTAGTGAATTTGGCCGGAAAGGCGGTTTCTTACGGCAACTCTTTATATTTGCAAAATCCCGCTTATGAAAGAATATTTGAAAGTTCGACTTCCGAACATACGCATACTGGAGGATTGGTGCCGATATATCGTGAAACCGCGGGCATTACTTCTCGTTGGATCAGATTCCTGGTGAAAAACGCGATCGGCAACCCGCGAACGGAGAAAGCGGAGCCACGACTCGGCAAAAGCCTCGCTGGACTGCGTTTTGTGCGCCAATCGCAAAGCTCTTGGACAAAACGGGAGCACTCGCCGTATGACGGGCAAGCCGCGCAAATGGAAGAGATTCTCCCGCAAGAAATCATAAAGAAGCATAATCTGCTTCCCATAAGCTCCGCTATTTTAAAAATTCATTTTCCTGAAAATACTGATGAAGTGAAAGAAGCGAAAAGACGGCTGGCTTTTGAAGAATTGCTTCTCATTCAACTGATTATACTGAAAGCAAGACGAAAAATAAAAAAATCTGCCGCGCCACCGATACCTTTTGACATAGAAAAAACAAAAAAATTCGTCGCTTCTCTTTCTTTCACGCTGACTGATTCTCAACGCAAGGCCGCGTGGGAAATTTTACAGGATATGTCAAAAAATATCCCGATGAATCGCTTGCTTGAAGGCGATGTTGGATCCGGTAAAACGGTCGTGGCGGCGATTGCCGCGTTAAACGCGGCTTCTAAAGGCCGCCAAATTGCCATAATGGCGCCAACCGAAGTGCTTGCCCGCCAGCATTTTCATACTTTAAGCAGTATGGTTGCCGAATTTGGCTTTAATGTCGGTCTGCTTACCGGCAACAGCGCTGAAATATTTGATTCTGAAGTTAAGTCGGAATATAAGCTGAAAAAACAGGAATTTTTAAATCAGCTAACGTCCAAAAAGCTTTTAATTACTACTGGAACTCACGCGCTAATTTCAGAAAAAGTCTCTTTCCCTTCCTTAGGACTTATCGTGCTTGATGAACAGCATCGTTTTGGTGTTAATCAGCGGGCTGAACTTTTGCAAAGATATAAAACGGTAAGCGGTCTGATGCCCCATCTTTTATCAATGACTGCCACTCCGATACCGCGCACTCTCACTCTCACGTTATACGGCGATTTGGATATTTCTTTGCTTAATGAGATGCCGAAAAATCGTAAAAATATTGTTACAAAAATAATAACTCCTTCAGAACGAACGTCTGCTTATGATTTTGTTCGCGAAGAGATTAGAAAAGGCAGGCAAGCATTTGTGATTTGTCCGAGAATAGACGCGCAGGAAGATTCAAAAATCAAAAGCGAAAAAACATATCAGCAAGAATTGCTTAAAAAAGAAGTCAAAACTGTCAAAGAAGAATATCAAAAACTTTCCAGTGAAATTTTCCCCGATCTGAAAATAGAAATGTTGCACGGCAAAATGAAGCCGCAAGAAAAAGAGCGGATCATGAAGGAATTCAAGGCCAATCGCTTCAATATTTTAGTTTCAACTTCAGTCATAGAAGTCGGCATTGATGTGCCAAATGCCGTTTTGATGCTTATTGAAGGGGCGGAGCATTTCGGTTTGGCGCAACTTCATCAATTCAGAGGCAGAGTGGGCCGAGGAGAATATCAATCATACTGCCTTTTATTCGCGGAAAATACGACATTGGCAAATAGCAGACGGCTGAAAGCATTAATAAATTGCCAGAACGGGTTTGAGCTCGCGGAAAAGGATTTGGAAATCAGAGGGCCGGGGGATTTTCTCGGCACTCGCCAATCCGGTCTGCCGGATTTAACCATGGCGTCGCTCACTAACAAAATTTTAATAAAAGAAGCGCGCGAAGAAGCAATACAATTGCTTAAAGAAGACTCGGAACTAACCCGCCATCCGAAACTGAAAAATTATCTTGCGCGATTTAACGCAAAAATTCATTTTGAATAAACATAAACAATAATCATCTCTAACCTAAATTACGTGTATAATTACTATAGTAATTATACACGTAATTTAGGTTAGATTAAATTTATTTTTCAAGTCTAAATCAATATCAGTTTCTTTGGCTAAAATGAATCTAACATATGGTTTCATTCCAAAAAACTCAATAATAAAATCAGTTTCATTTTTACACTCATAAGGATAAATAAAAACACTTTTTTGAAGAGGGTAAAAACCGAGTTGTTTTAATTTATTTGATAACGCGCTTCTTCCTTTCTTAAAATGCTCGGGAATATCAAATATCACTAATCGCCATAATCCGTCCCATTCATCATGTCTCTGTAATTTTATTGTGTCTAAATTATATTTTAATATTTTTTGTGTCCCCTGTTCGGATAAAACTAAAACAATCGTCCCATCGTTGTTTTCTTTATAATCTATTAACTTTGATTGATATAATCTTTTAATCGCTTCATGCAAACATCTGTTGTTGATTTTCTGCCATTCATATCTAGTGTTTGCGATGATTCGAAAATATTGATCCGGTCTGTGTGTTAAACTAAGTGTTAACCCAGCGCTGATTAAAAGCAAAATCTTTTGACCTGTGTGGCCAATTTTTAATCTTGGTAAATTTTTTGATCTATTTTGTTTTTTCATAATACCTAATCACTTAACCGCAAATTACGTGTATAGTTACTATAGTAATTATATGCGTAATTTAGTTTATTAGAAATTAGTTTTATTTGTATTTCAACGCGTCCAATGGGTCCAATCTTGACGCTCGACGAGCTGGCCAAAGACCGGTGATCATGCCGACAGTCACCGAGAATATTACGATTGTCAGCACAAACCATGACGGGGTTTGAAAGAAGTTGAGGCTTTGACCGCCAAAAGCTTTCGCCAAAGCGTTGATGCCTAAATTAAACAGATTAGCGCTCAAGTAACCCATCGCTATCCCTCCTATTCCTCCAAAAAATCCCATAATCATAGCTTCAGCTAAAAACAGCTTCCAAATATCAAAATCAGAAGCGCCAATCGCTTTCATTATCCCTACTTCCTGCGTTCTTTCAAGCAAGGCGATGGTCATAGTGTTTAACATGCCGATAGCGGAAACCACTAAAGTGATGATGCCAAATAATCCGAGTATCAATCGGACAATATTGAAAACTTTACGCGCTTGATCGACTGTTTCCGAAAGAGCGGACACTAAAAGCCCGTGAGTCAATAATTGTTCTCTGACAGGCTCCAATAATTGAGAGTCCGCGACTTTAACTTTTAATTGCGAATATTCGGAAATATCAAAATCCGGAATATCTTCTTTTGAGATATACGCAAATACCGAAAATGAGTCATCAACAACCCCGACTACTTTGAAATTATTATCCAAATTTACTGATTTCATCTCTTCTCCGTTCTCCAAAGACACGACAAAAGTTAATTCTTTGCCAAGCGCTTCTTCCGGAGAATTTAAATTAAATAATTGCATAATAGCCGAAGAAACAACAATCACGTTTTTTTCGCTTAATCCGGGCATCATCCCGGCAATAGGTTTGACTCCTGCAAGTCTTAAATAAGACGGGTCAACTACATTGACAAGTCCGGCGGCGGAAAAATCTTTCCACAAAATCGAGCCGCTTAATGTTGTCATAGCGCTTACTTCCGCTACTCCGTTGATTTCTTTAATTTTATCCACCAATTGTTTATTAATAGCAACCACAGTATTATCGGATGGCGGCATCGCGTCTAGAGTCAATAATGCTTCTTCGGTTGTGATTTTTTCAAATAAAACATTTTGCATTCCATAACCGAGCGAAACTAAAAATAAAATAGTGCCGATGCCGACGCTGATACCCAATATTGTCAAAAATGTCCGCAGGCGGCGGGTCCGAAACATTCTTCCCGCAAGCCTAAAAACATCTCGGATTAAAATATGTTCCGGAAAATTTTGTTCAGAGACGGATGCAAATTCGGTAATAGATTCTATTGCAGGAGTTTGTTTTATTTTAGGTTTTTTTGCCGCGACCGACTTAATGGATACAGTAATGGCAGTGACAATAAAACTAATAATCACAATCGGCAAAAGAGCAGTTTTCCCTAAGATGACAAGAGCTCCTTCCAATGATGTAAAAAAATATTCCGTCCAAAATTGAATTTTTCGCCACCATATCGTCAGGTATGACGGCGAAGCAAGCATTAGTGGCGCCGGCGCGGAAGCGCCGGCAAGCAATGCGGCGGGTTGTCTTGCGGAAGATGGCGCGAGATAATAATCATGGGCTTCCGGCAAAAAATAATCATGCTCGTATGTTTCTTTTATTAACTTTGGATTACTAAGCTTCTTATTTGTCATTCTGAGCTTGCGAAGAATCCGGTATTTTGCTTGATTTTCAGAGATTCTTCGGTCACCGACTTCCTCAGAATGACGCGAAATAACGGTTTTTTCTTGAGATTTTACTTTTTTCAAATCGTCATGAAAAGTTCTTTGCACTTTCGCGATTTTTTCCAAATCCAGCGCGATAGCAGGCGCGTTTATTATTGTCATCAATTTTATGGCTTTGAATCCGCCATTAATTTGGTCGTCTTTCCATCCCGCGCCGCGCAAAACATCCCGAATTTTTGCTTCAGGAAATCCCATTTTAGAAACATTAGCAATATATTGTTTTAATTCAGTTTGCCACATAAATAACTAATCTAAAAATCTAAACTTTTTCATTATTGTAGTTATACTTTGAATTACGAAATGCGTAGTTTGTCATTCTGAGCTTGCGAAGAATCTAGTATTTTACTTGATTTTCAGAGATTCTTCGGTCGCTGACTCCCTCAGAAAGACACAAAAATGGCTATTTCGTAATTCAAAGAGTTATAAGTTGTTAGTTGTAAGCCGTTAAGTTGTTAACGCAGCTTCATCACCATTTTCAATTTAAATAAAAATCGGAACGCGTCGGAAGCGGGAAACCCGACTCCGCCGGAAATTTCCGGTAGAGCGACTATTTTTGAAAACGCTTCGCCGTCTATGGCGCCCCGAATCAAGCTTCCTATCGCTTCTTCCAATCGTTTAATCCGTAAAAAAGTCAGCGGCTTTCCGTAATCGGACAACACATATCTTCTTAGTTCGCCGACTTCTTTATTTAAAGGCAGGAAACGGGCTTTCTCATCATCTACCTGTTTTAGAATTTCGCTTTCGAAAATAATCATTTCCAAGCGCGCAACCAATTCGTCTGTCCTTCCCTCTCCAAATCCAAGTCCTCCATCTCGCATCGGAAGCGCCGCCATCTTTTTTAATTCTTCAAGAGACATCTCTCCCGTTAAATTTTTTATGACTAATTCGTCCATTTTGTCTTTAAGGTGAATCTCGGACACATTCAAGAAATAATCGGAAAGCGCGTCAGCGAATTCGCGAACATGTTTTTCGCGCATATCTTTTGACGCTTTTTCCGTCATCAATTCCGGCTTCACTTTCATCGGATTGATTTCTTCTTTGACGATTTTGCCAT